>NZ_LZJG01000325.1:0-7384 GCF_001667785.1 Mycobacterium sp. E3247
CCGGCCCCCGGCGCCGCGGCGCCGCGGCCGGCGACGGTGGTGCTACAGGCGTCGATGAGTGCGGGACTGACCATCACCGGCGCGATCAGTAGGGATCCACCGGCAAGGCTCCACCGTGCCCTTTGCGAAAACCGCACGCATCACTCCCGCTGATCACCCGATACCGGGAAATCAGATTACGCGCGAAGTGGCGAAACCCCCGGCAGCCGCGCGCCTGCGATGCCGCCCCGATGGGGAAGCTTTATCGCGGCGTGACCGACTGGGTCTCGGCAGCCCGGCGGGCGGCCGCCACGATGCCCTGGTAACCGGTGCACCGGCAGAAGTTGCCCGACAGGCCCTCGCGGATCTCGTGATCGCTGGGGTCGGGATTGTCGCGCAGCAGCGCGGTCAGCGACATGACGAAACCCGGCGTGCAGAAGCCGCATTGCAGCCCGTGGCACTCCCGCAGCGCCGACTGCACGGGCGACAGGGTGCCGTCCGGTGCGGCAACGCCCTCGACCGTCGTCACCTCCGCCCCCTCGGCCTGCACCGCGAACATCAGGCACGAACGCACGGCCTCCCCGTCCAGCAGGACCGTGCAGGCCCCGCACGCCCCATGCTCGCAGCCCAGGTGCGTGCCGGTCAGGCCGCACCGCTCCCGCAGGAAGTCCGCCAGCGTCATCCGCGGTTCGACGGCGGCGGTGACTGGAGTCCCGTTGACGGACAGTTCGATTGGGTGTTCACGCATCGCTTGCCCCCGTGGCCGCTTCGGCTGTCGCTCGTGTCCAGGCCCGCGCGGCCATCGCGGCGCCCACCTTCAGCCGGTACGACGCCGAGCCCTGCAGGTCGTTGGGAACGTCGTCCAGCCCGCTCATGGCCGCTTCGCCGATCTGTTCGGGCACCAGCTCGGCGACGGGCCTGCCCACCGCCGCCACCTCGGCCGCGGTCGCGCGGCGCACCGTGGGCCCCATGCCCAGCAGCCCGATCGCGCAGCCCGACACCCGATCCCGGTCGTCGAGCTGGACGGCGACCAGGGCGCCCGCGATCGCGAAGTCGCCGTGCCGGCGCGAGAACTCCTCCACCGCGAACCCGGATCTGCCGTCCCACACGGGAAATCGCACGCCGGTCAGCACCTCGTCGGAGTCCATCGTGGTCTCCCATACTCCGGCGAAGAAGTCGGCGGCCGCGATCTCGCGGCGCCCGCGCGGCGAGGCGACCTCCATGACCGCGTCCAGCGTCAGGGCCACGGCGGGGTATTCGCCGGCGGCGTCGGCGTGGGCGATCGACCCGCCAAGGGTGCCGCGGTTGCGGATCTGGAAATGTCCGACGAACGGCGTCGCCCGGGTCAACAACGGAACCGCTTGGCGCACTTGGTCGTCGGCGCCCACGGCCGCCTCCGTGGTGCCCGCGCCGATCCACAGCTCGTTGCCCCTGCGGTCGATGCCCCGCAGCTCGGGCAGCCGGGAGATGTCGATGAGATGGTCGAAGTAGGCCAGCCGCATCGCCAGCATCGGCACCAGGCTCTGGCCGCCCGCCAGGATCTTCGCGTCATCGCCCAGCTCGGCCAGCAGGCCTACGGCGTCGTCGAGGGTGTCGGGGCGGTGGTATTCGAACGCGGCCGGTTTCATCGTTCACCCCGCTCCAGCAGGGCGGCGATCGATGCCGGGCTGGCCGGCAGCCGGGTGACCCTCACGCCCAGCGGTGCCAGCGCGTCGTTGATGGCGTTGATCACCGCCGGGGTCGACCCGATGGCCCCGCCCTCACCGGCGCCCTTGTAGCCGCCCGGCCCCGGCCCGGGGATCTCGACGTGTCCGAACTCGATCGGCGGCACCTCGGTGGCCGTGGGCAGCAGGTAGTCGACGAAAGTCGTTGCCAGCGGGTTGCCGTCGTCGTCGTAAACCATGTCCTCCATCAGGGCGCCGCCGATGCCCTGCACCGTCCCGCCGGCGATCTGGCCTTCCACCACCGACGGGTTGATCATGGGGCCGACGTCCTCGCTGACGATGTAGCGCAGCAGCGTCACCTTGCCCGTCGCCACGTCCACCTCGCAGGTGCAGGCGTGCGTCGCGTTGGACCAGTGGATGGGGTTGGTCGAGTTGAACCGGGCGGTGGCCTCCAGGTTGGTCGACAGCCCCGGCGGCAGCTGCTGCGGCGAGTAGTACGCCACGTAGGCCAGCTCGCCGAACGACACCGACCTGGCCGGGTCACCGCGCACGCTGGCGACCGAGAACGCCAGATCTACTTGCGCCTCCGGCACTTTCAGGTGGTGCGCGGCCAGCGCCACGATCGTCTCGCGCAGGATGGCGCCCGCCTCGGCGACGGCCCCGGCGGTCATCGGCGCGCTGCGGCTGCCCTGCGTCCCGGCGCCGTACGGGGTGATCGCGGTGTCGCCCTGGATGGTGGCCACGTCGTCGATGTCGGCGCCCAGCGCGTCGGCGGTCAGCTGCACGACGGTGGTCTCGATGCTGTTTCCGCTCGAGCCGCCGTTGACGTAGACGTTGATCTTGCCGGTCGGCTCCATGCGGATGGTGGCGCCTTCGGTGGCCAGGTGCCCGGTGGCTGCGCCGGTGGGCTCGATGTAGGCCGAGAAGCCCAGGCCCAGGTAGCGGCCGTGCGCCAACGCCTCGGCCTGTTCCTTCCGAAAGCCTTCGTGGTCAAGGATTTTCACCGCCTGCTCGAACGTGTCGATCGGGGCGACGTGGTCATACGGCATGCCGTTGGGGTTGACGTAGGGCATCTCGTCGCGGCGCAACAGGTTGCGCCGGCGCAGCTCGACCGGGTCGACGTTCATCTTGCGGGCGGCGATGTCGAGCAGGATCTCGCGGGCCAGCGTCTCGTACTGCCACGGGCCGCGGTAGGCGGCCAGGCCGCTGGTGTTGGAGAAGACCGTCTTGTAGTTGAAGCTGGCCTTGGGCACCCGGTAGGGGCCGGGGAAGAACATGCCGATGGCGGCCGTGGTCAGCACCGGGTACGGGGTCGGGTAGGCGCCGATGTCCTGGACGAAGTCGATGTCCGCGGCCGCGATGTTGCCCTCGGCGTCGAACGCCATGCGCGCGGTGCCGTCGACGTGCCGGGCCTGCCCGGCCGACATCAGGTTCTCGCGCCGGTCCTCGATCCACTTCAGCGCCGCCGGCACCTTGCGGGCGGCCAGCATGATGCACATGTCCTCCCGCATCGGGACGACCTTCTGGCCGAACCCGCCGCCGGTGTCGCGCATGATGACCCGAACCCGTTGCGCGGCAATGCCCAATAGCCGGGCGCAGAACGCGCGCAGTTCGTGCGGGGTCTGGGTGGACGCCCACATCGTGAGTTCCCCGGTGCCGGCGGTCCATTCGACCACCAGGCCGCGGGTCTCGATCGGCACCGGCGCGTAGATCTGTTGGTAGATGTGCTCTTTGACGACGCACGGCGCGTTGGCGAACAGCTCCTCGTCCGGCGGGGCCCCGCCCATCCCGCCGGCGACGTTGTTCGGGTAGCCGTCGTGCACCAGCACCTCGGAGTCCTGCGCTCGGGTGAAGTCGGTGACCGCGGGCAGCGGCTCGTAGTCGACGTCGACGAGCTCAAGCGCGTCCTCGGCGATGTAGCGGCTCTCGGCGACGATGAGCGCGACGGGGTCGCCGACGAACTTGGCCTCGCCCTCGGCCAGCGGCGGTCGCGGGGTGTCCGGCATGTCCTTGCCGGCGACGGCGTGCCACGCCTCTTTCACGTCCGGGTTGAGGTCGGCGGCGGTGAACACCGCGCGCACCCCGGGCAGCGCCAGGGCCGCCGAGGCGTCGATGCCGTTGATCCGCGCCCGCGCGAACGGGCTGCGCACGAAGCAGGCGTGCAGCATCCCGGGTCGCGAAATGTCGTCCACGAAGCTGCCGCGGCCGGTCAGCAGCCGGCCGTCCTCCACCCGCTGGACGCGGGTGCCGGCGTACCGGGGCGTGGGGGTGACGGGTCCGGCCGTGGTCGCCTGCACGTCCTGGGTCATTGCGCTCCATCATTGTCACTGTGCGAGAAGCCCAATGTCATCATAGGAGAGTGACGTTATCGCAGTCTATCGGCCCGGCGCCGCGCATCGTCGGGGTGCTGCTGGCCGCAGGGGCCGGGAGCCGCTACGGCAAGCCGAAGGTGCTGGTCGACGGCTGGCTCGAGGCCGCGGTGGACGCGCTGCAGGACGGCGGTTGTGCGGGCGTCGTCCTGGTCCTGGGCGCCGTCGAGGTTCCTGCCCCGGTCGGGGTCACGGCGATCGCCGCGCCGGACTGGCGCGAGGGGCTGAGCGCCTCGGTGCGAGCCGGCCTGAACCAGGCGGACCGCATGCACGCGGACTACGCGGTGCTGCACGTCATCGACACGCCCGACGTCGGCGCCGCCGTGGTGGCACGAGTCCTGGACCGCGCGGTGGGGTCCACCAGCGGCCTGGCCCGCGCCGTGTTCGGCGACCGGCCGGGGCACCCGGTGGTGATCGCGCGCCGGCACTGGCCCGAGGTCCTCTCGCGCATCTCCGGCGATCAGGGCGCCGGCGCCTACCTGCGCACCCGGCACGACGTCGAGCTCGTCGACTGCGCCGATCTGGCCGGCGGTCGCGACATCGACGAGCCCTAGGCCGCCGCGGGCGGGTCGGCGGCCGGCAGGGCGGCGTCTTGGGCGGCGGCGTGCACCCGATGGCGGACCAGGTACCAACCGGCGATCAGCGCGGGGATGCCGACGGCCATCGCGCCGAGCAGCCACGGGCCCTGGACCTTGTCCACCAGCATCAGGACCAGGACGCCGGCCAGGAAGGCCAGCGTGAGGTAGCCGCTGTAGGGCGCCAACGGCATCCGGAAGTGCGGCCGTTGCACCGTCCCGGCGCGGGACAGCCGGTAGAACCGCAGCTGGCTCGCGACGATCGTCCCCCAGGCGACCACGACGCCCACGGCGGCGATGTGGAGCACGATTTCGAACGCCTGGCTCGGTTTGACGGCGTTGAGCACGATGCCCAACAGGCCGACAACGGCGGTGAGCAGGATCCCGCCGTACGGTACGCCGTTCTTCGTCATGGGCGCGGTGAACTTCGGTCCGCTGCCGTTGATCGCCATGGACCGCAGGATGCGGCCCGTGGAGTACAGCCCGGCGTTCAGGCTGGACAGCGCGGCGGTGAGGACGACGAGGTTCATCACGCTGCCCGCCCCGCCGAACCCGACCTTGGAGAAGAAGGTGACGAACGGGCTCACATGGTCCCGGTAGGCGGTGTGTGGCAGCAGCAGCGCCAGCAGGACCGTCGACCCGATGTAGAACACGGCGATGCGAAACACCACCGAGTTGATCGCGCGCGGCATGATCTTGTGCGGGTTCGCGGTCTCCCCGGCCGCGATGCCGACCAGTTCGACCGCGGCGTAGGCGAAGACCACGCCCGAGGTCACCAGCACCAGGGGCAGCAGGCCGGCCGGCAGAAGTCCCCCGTGGCTGTCCCAGAGCGCCACCCCGGGGTCATGGCCGTCGACCTTGAAGCGGCCGACCAGGAAGACCGTGCCGACGACCAGGAACGTCACCAGCGCGAGCACCTTGATCAACGAGGCCCAGAACTCCAGCTCGCCGAACAGCTTGACCGAGATGAGGTTCATCGCCAGCACGATGACCAACGCGATCAACGCCAGCGTCCACTGCGGCACGGCCTGCAACGCCGTCCAGTAGTGGCAGTAGTGCGCGATCGCGGTGGTGTCCACGATGCCGGTCATCGCCCAGTTGAGGAAGTACAACCAGCCCGCCGCGAAAGCGGCCTTTTCGCCGAAGAATTCACGGGCGTAGGAGACGAAGGATCCCGAGGACGGGCGGTAGAGCACGAGCTCGCCGAGGGCGCGCAGGATCAAGAAGACGAAGACGCCGCAGATCCCGTACACCAGGAACAACCCCGGTCCCGCCGACGCGAGCCGTCCTCCGGCGCCGAGGAACAGGCCGGTTCCGATGGCGCCGCCGAGACCGATCATCTGGATCTGGCGGTTGTTCAGGCCCTTGTGATAGCCCGACTCTTCGCGGGTGAGCCGCGCGGCGGCGCTGTCTTGCGGTGGCATTGAGTCCTGCCGTCTCGGCTCCGGAAAGGCTCAGGCTAACCCACCGATGCGCCCGCGCGCTCACTGCGCGGCCGTCGCATCGCGGCACACCCTTTCGACCCCCCGGGAACAAGACGGCGGCGTCCGCCGTTAGCATGTGCGACAAGTTGAGCGAACCAGACTCAATGCTGGGTTGACACCACGGTGTCGACCAGAGCAGTCTTGAGCGGGGTTCACTCAGCATAGTGGCACCAAAGAAGCTCTACTCAATCAGGAGGAATCACTATGGCTCGTGCGGTCGGTATCGACCTCGGGACCACCAACTCCGTCGTCGCAGTTCTCGAGGGCGGTGACCCCGTCGTCGTCGCCAACTCCGAGGGCTCGCGGACGACCCCGTCCATCGTCGCGTTCGCGCGCAACGGCGAGGTGCTCGTCGGTCAGCCCGCCAAGAACCAGGCGGTGACCAACGTCGACCGCACCATCCGTTCGGTCAAGCGGCACATGGGCACGGACTGGTCCATCGAGATCGATGACAAGAAATACACCGCGCAGGAGATCAGCGCCCGGGTGCTGATGAAGCTGAAGCGCGACGCCGAGGCGTACCTGGGTGAGGACATCACCGACGCCGTCATCACCGTGCCGGCGTACTTCAACGACGCCCAGCGGCAGGCGACCAAGGAAGCCGGCCAGATCGCAGGCCTCAACGTGCTGCGCATCGTCAACGAGCCCACCGCGGCCGCGCTGGCGTACGGCCTGGACAAGGGCGAGAAGGAACAGACCATCCTGGTCTTCGACCTGGGCGGCGGCACCTTCGACGTCTCGCTGCTCGAGATCGGCGAGGGCGTGGTCGAGGTCCGCGCCACCAGCGGTGACAACCACCTCGGTGGCGACGATTGGGACGACCGGGTCGTCGAGTGGCTGGTCGACAAGTTCAAGGGCACCAGCGGGATCGACCTGACCAAGGACAAGATGGCGATGCAGCGGCTGCGTGAGGCCGCGGAGAAGGCCAAGATCGAGCTCTCGAGCTCGCAGAGCACCTCGATCAACCTGCCTTACATCACGGTCGACGCGGACAAGAACCCGCTGTTCCTCGACGAGCAGCTGACCCGCGCCGAGTTCCAGCGCATCACGCAGGACCTGCTGGACCGCACCCGTCAGCCCTTCCAGTCGGTGATCAAGGACGCCGGCATCTCGGTGTCCGAGATCGACCACGTGGTGCTGGTGGGTGGGTCCACCCGCATGCCCGCGGTGACCGACCTGGTCAAGGAGCTCACCGGCGGCAAGGAGCCCAACAAGGGCGTCAACCCCGACGAGGTGGTGGCCGTGGGCGCCGCGCTGCAGGCCGGTGTGCTCAAGGGTGAGGTGAAAGACGTTCTGCTGCTTGACGTCACGCC
>NZ_LZJG01000326.1:0-576 GCF_001667785.1 Mycobacterium sp. E3247
TCGGCACCGGGGTGGGCGGCGACGACGACGGCCCACTGCCAGCCCTGATAGCCGTGCAGATGCGCAAGAAACCGGTGGGTGGCCGCGGCGGGGTCCTCGTAGCTGACGCCCAGGTAGTCGCCGACGGCGTCGGCCCCGCTGAACTCCACGACCGCAGCCCTGGCCTGGTCCACCGCGCCCGTAAGCACGGCCGCCAACCCCTCGGGCCACTCGGCCACGGTCGCCACGGCGGATTCCTCGATGGGCCCCGTCACGCTGTCCCCTTCCTGCATTGCGTTTCCAATACTAGGTTGGCGAGCCACGCCCCGTTACCTGCAGACGCATGTCGTCGGCATGAGGGAGAATCAGGACGTGTCTGGACGGCGGCGTGACGATCAGGGCCGCGTGGCCTCGAATCCGGGTCGTCGGCCTCGCAACGGGGCCGCCCACCAGCATCCGGGCACGGCCAACTACCCCGCCGATGAGGGCGATCACCGCCGACCACGCCGGCCACCGCCGATGCCGAGCGCCAATCGCTACCTGCCGCCCATCGGCGAGCAGCCTGAGCCGGAGCGCCGCGACAGCACACCGCCGCGC
>NZ_LZJG01000327.1:0-8391 GCF_001667785.1 Mycobacterium sp. E3247
GATCACGCCGCTACCACGCCGATGCACCCCGCCGCCGTCGAGGCGATGGCGGCGGTGCTCGGCACCGTCGGCAACGCCTCCTCGCTGCACACCAGCGGCCGGACGGCGCGGCGGCGCATCGAGGAATCCCGCGAGCTCATCGCCGACCGGCTGGGCGCCCGCCCGTCGGAGGTCATCTTCACCGCGGGCGGCACCGAAAGCGACAATCTGGCGGTCAAGGGCATCTACTGGGCCCGCCGCGACGCCGAACCGCGCCACCGGCGCATCATCACCAGCGAGGTCGAACACCACGCCGTGCTGGACTCGGTCAACTGGCTCGTCGAACACGAGGGCGCCGAGGTGACCTGGTTGCCGACCGCCGCCGACGGTTCGGTCTCGGCCACCGCGCTGCGCGAGGCGCTGCGCAGCCACGACGATGTCGCGCTGGTGTCGGTGATGTGGGCCAACAACGAGGTCGGCACCGTCATGCCGGCCGCCGACCTCGCCGCCGTCGCGGCCGAGTTCGGGGTTCCGATGCACAGCGACGCCGTGCAGGCGGTGGGGCAGTTGCCGGTGGACTTCGCCGCCAGCGGGCTCTCGGCGATGAGCGTTGCCGCGCACAAGTTCGGTGGCCCTCCCGGGGTGGGCGCGCTGCTGGTGCGCCGCGACGTGGCGTGTGTGCCGCTGGCGCACGGTGGCGGACAAGAGCGTGACATCCGTTCCGGCACCGCCGACGTCGCCGGTGCGGTCGGCATGGCGGCCGCGGCCCGGATCGCGGTGGACGGCATCGAGGCGAACAGCGCGCGGCTCCGGGCGTTGCGTGACCGGCTGATCGACGGGGTGCTCGCGGGCATCGACGACGTCAGCCTCAACGGCGCCCGCGACCCGTCCCCCGCAAGCGGGAGGTACCCCCAGCGGTTGCCCGGCAACGCACACTTCACGTTCCGCGGCTGCGAAGGCGATGCGTTGTTGATGTTGTTGGACGCCAACGGCATCGAATGCTCGACCGGGTCGGCGTGCACCGCGGGCGTCGCGCAGCCGTCGCACGTGCTGCTCGCGATGGGTGCAGACCCCACCAGCGCCCGCGGATCCTTGCGGATGTCCTTGGGTCACACCAGCGTCGACGACGATGTGGATGCGGTGTTGCAGGTGCTGCCCGCGGCGGTGGACCGCGCCCGCCGCGCCGCACTGGCCGCCGCGGGGGCTCCCTAAGTGAAGGTCCTCGCCGCGATGAGTGGCGGCGTCGACTCGTCGGTCGCCGCCGCCCGCATGGTCGACGCCGGACACGACGTGGTCGGCGTGCATCTGGCGTTGTCGGCCACGCCCGGCACGCTGCGGACGGGTTCGCGCGGCTGCTGCTCGAAAGAAGATGCCTCGGACGCGAGCCGCGTCGCCGATGTGCTCGGAATCCCTTTCTACGTCTGGGATTTCGCCGAGCGGTTCCAAGCCGACGTGATCGATGATTTCGTGTCCTCCTACGCGCGCGGCGAAACGCCCAACCCGTGCGTGCGGTGCAATCAGCGGATCAAGTTCTCCGCCCTGTCGGCGAAAGCGGTTGCGCTGGGCTTCGACACCGTGGCCACCGGCCACTACGCCAGGCTGTCCGGTGGGCGGCTCCGCCGCGCGGTCGACCACGACAAGGACCAGTCCTACGTGCTCGCCGTGCTGACCGCCGAGCAGCTGCGCCACGCCACGTTCCCCATCGGGGACACCCCCAAGGCGCAGATTCGTGCCGAAGCGGCCCGCCGCGGCCTCGCGGTCGCGGAGAAACCCGACAGCCACGACATCTGTTTCATTCCCTCGGGGAATACCCGAGCCTTCCTCGGCGAGCGCATCGCGGTCCGGCGCGGCGCCGTCGTCGGCGCTGACGGCACGGTGCTCGCCGAGCACGACGGCGTGCACGGTTTCACCGTCGGCCAGCGCAAGGGCCTGGGCATCGCCGGCCCTGGCCCCGACGGCGGCCCGCGCTACGTGACGGCGATCGACGCCGACACCGCGACCGTACGGGTGGGAGAGGCGGCCGACCTCGAGGTGCGCGAGTTGCGCGGGCGCGAGCCGGTCTTCACCGGGGGACGGCCGCCATCGGGCCCCGTCGAGTGCTCGGTCCAGGTCCGCGCACACGGTGAAACCGCCGACGCGGTAGCGGAATTGGTCGGCGACGAGCTGGTCGTGCGGTTGCGCGTCCCGCTGCGCGGCGTCGCTCCGGGCCAGACGCTGGTGCTGTACCGCCCGGACCCGGACGGTGACGAAGTGCTCGGCAGCGCCACCATTGCCGCTACCGCACGCTAAGCCGGTACGTTCGCGACGATGTTCGTCATCACGATGTCGGACACCGATTGCGCAAAGCCGCAGAACGTGACCTCCAGGATGGCCACCGACCGCAGCCGGTAGTCGCGGCCGCAGCCACCGGGCCGCAGATGCAGCGAGCCGGCGTCGGCCTTCCAGTCGCCGACGTATTGCTGGCCACCCGAGCCGTCGGCGCAATCCCCGACCGTGGTCACCAAGGCGCCGAAGGCGCGCCGTGCGGTGTCGACGTCCCGGTAGGCCGCGGCGCCCTCGGAGATCAGCGCCCCATCGGGCGGGTCCTGGAACGTCGTCTTGTGGAACTCCTCGACATCCGGGCCGAACGTGGCGGTCTCGGCGTAGATGAACCGGCATTCGCGCGGCGTGGTGTCGGCGAGGGCGTCGATGTCCACCGGCCTGGTGCCGTCCATGGACGGGATGATCGTCAGGTGCTCCCCGGCGCCGGTGATCGCGCGCATCCGCGACTGGTCCAAGAGGATCGTGTCGACGTTCACCCCCTGCACCGCCCTGCGGGGGGAACCGGATCCCGCCACCGCGGCGCCGTCCACCACCCGGGTGCACGCGGCAGCCAGCACCACTACCGCCCACAGCAGCAGCGGCCGCGCCCATCTCGCCATCCGCGACACGTTTCGTACCCTTCTCGCGGTTGAACCTACCCGTGCGGTGGCGCGACAGACACCCCTGGTCAACGGCGTGGCGGGTCAGGTCGAATACGGTTGGGCGGGTGAGTGTTATCCCGCATTCCTTCGCGAGGGCCAGCGGCATCGGGTCGTGGCCCGGCATCAAGCCGCGGGAGGCCGCCGAGGTCGTCGTCGGTGAGTTGGCCGACGCGTTGTCGCACATCGTCGAGCTGCCGGCCCGCGGAGTGGGCGCCGACATGCTCGGACGGGCCGGCGCGCTGCTGATCGACGTGGCCATCGACACCGTGCCGCGCGGCTATCGGGTCGCCGCGCGGCCGGGTGCGGTCACCCGCCGCGCCGCCAGTCTCCTCGAGGAGGACGTGGACGCGTTGGAAGAGGCCTGGGAGGTGGCCGGCCTGCGTGGTGGCGACCGCGTGGTCAAGGTGCAGGCTCCCGGGCCGATCACCCTGTCGGCCGAGCTGGAGCTGGCCAACGGCCATCGGGCGATCACCGACCCCGGCGCCGTGCGCGATCTGGCGGCGTCGCTGGCCGAAGGCGTCGCCGCCCACCGCGCGGCGCTGGCGCGCCGGCTCGAGACGCCGGTGGTGGTGCAGTTCGACGAGCCGTCGCTGCCGAACGCGTTGGGCGGGCGGCTGACCGGTGTGACGGCGCTCAGCCCGGTGGCGCCGCTGGACGAAGCGGTGGCCGTAGCCCTGCTCGACGACTGCGTCGCCACGGTGGGAGGCGCGGCGGTGTTGCACAGCTGTGCCGCAGAGTTGCCGTGGAAGATGTTGCAGGGCAGCCAAATCGGTGCGGTGTCGGTGGATGCGAGCACCTTGGTGGCGGCGGATCTCGACGGTATGGCCGGGTTCGTCGAATCGGGCCGCACGATCATGCTGGGGGTGGTGCCCAGCAGCGCTCCGGAGCGGCGCCCGTCGGCCGAAGAGGTGGCGGCCGCCCTGGTCGGGGTGACCGATCGCCTTGGCTTCGGGCGCTCGGCGCTGCGCGACCGCATCGGCGTCACCCCGGCGTGTGGCCTGGCCGGCGCGACGCCGGAATGGGCCCGCCTGGCGATCGGGCTGGCCCGTAAGGCGGCCGAGGCATTCGCGGGGGACCCGGACGCCATCTGATAGGCAACCAAATAGTTGCGCTTTTCGTGGTGCCGTGGTGGACTCATATGCAACCGGGAGGTTGCATATGAGGATTGAGAAGCGCGTATTGCTGCACGCGCCGTTGGAGCGGGTATGGCGGGCCATCAGCGACGCCGACGAGTTTGGCCGCTGGTTCGGAGTCCGCTTCGACGGGCCGTTCGTCGCCGGGACTTCGGTCGGCGCGGTGATCCATCCGACAACGGTCGACGACGAGGTCGCCAGTCGGCAGGAGCCACACACCGGAGTGGAAAGCACCTGGCACATCGTCGCCGTCGAGCCGCAGCGGCGGTTCGCCTATCGGTGGCACCCCTTCGCCGTCGACCCGGACGCCGACTACGGCCAGGAGCCGACCACGCTGGTCGAGTTCACGCTGTCGGAAACGCCCGACGGCGTGCTGCTCACCATTACCGAGTCCGGATTCGAGGACATTCCCGAAGCGCGCCGCCCTTCCTCCTTCGAGGCCAACTCCGAGGGGTGGGCGATCCAGACGGATCTGGTGCGCAGGTATCTGGAAGAAGCCCGCGAATGAGCGGGCGCGTCGCGGTGGGCGCGCCGCTCTTCGACGCGCTCGGTGACCCGAACCGGCTGCGCATCATCGTGCGGCTCTGCGATCTTGGCCCGAGCTCGACGTCACAGCTCACCAGCGTCATACCCGTCAGCCGCCAGGCTGCCAGCAAGCACCTGCAGCTGCTGGAATCGGCGGGTTTGGTGACCAGCAGCAGGCGCGGTCGCGAGCGAGTCTGGGCGGTGCGGACCGCCCCCTTGGCCCAGGCCAGTGACTACCTCACCGCCTTGTCGCGTCGGTGGGATGCGGCGGTGGACCGGCTGCGGGCATACGTGGAGGACTGAGTCCGGGTGTCGCCGCGCTCGGATAGCCTGCGAGGGTGAGCTCAGCAGAAGCTGATCCGGTGTCGCCCGAGGTGCGGCGGCAGTGGCAGGAACTGGCCGGCGAAGTCCGCGAACACCAGTTCCGCTACTACATCAAGGACGCGCCGATCGTCTCCGACGCCGAATTCGACAGGATGTTCAACCAGCTTCTGGCGCTCGAGGAGCGGTATCCGGAGCTGCGTGTCCCCGATTCCCCGACCCAGTTGGTCGGTGGCGCCGGCTTCGCGACCGACTTCACCGAGGCCGAGCACCTGGAGCGGATGCTGAGCCTCGACGACGTCTTCGACCGCGACGAGTTGGTCGCCTGGAGTAACCGCGTCGAGACCGAGATCGGCCGCGATCCCCACTACCTGTGTGAACTCAAGATCGACGGGGTGGCGTTGTCGCTGGTGTACCGCGACGGCCGGCTGGAACGCGCCGCCACCCGGGGCGACGGCCGGGTCGGCGAGGACGTGACGCTCAACGCGCGCACCATCGACGATGTGCCCGAGCGGCTCACCGCCACTGCGGATTTGCCGATTCCTACCGTGCTGGAGGTGCGTGGCGAGGTCTTCTTCATGCTCGCCGATTTCGAGGCGCTCAACGCCAGCCTGGTCGAGGACGGCAAGGCGCCGTTCGCCAATCCGCGTAACAGCGCGGCCGGTTCGCTCCGTCAGAAGAACCCGGCGGTCACCGCCCGGCGCAAGCTGCGGATGATCTGCCACGGCATCGGCCGCACCGACGGGTTCGCGCCCAAGACGCTGCACGAGGCCTACACGGCCCTTAAGGCCTGGGGTCTGCCCGTGGCCGAACAGACCGCGCGGGTGTGTGGCCTTGCCGCGGTGGAGGACCGGATCGGCTACTGGGGCGAGCACCGCTACGAGATTGATCACGAAATCGACGGCGTCGTAGTCAAAGTCGACGACTTCTCGCTGCAGCGCCGGCTGGGGACGACGTCGCGTGCGCCGCGCTGGGCCGTCGCCTACAAGTACCCGCCACAGGAGGCGCAGACCAAATTGCTCGACATCCGGGTCAACGTCGGGCGCACCGGTCGCGTCACGCCCTTCGCCTTCATGACGCCGGTGAAGGTGGCGGGGTCGACGGTGGGGCTGGCCACGCTGCACAACGCCAGCGAGGTCAAGCGCAAGGGCGTGCTGATCGGCGACACGGTGATGATCCGCAAGGCCGGCGACGTGATCCCCGAGGTGCTGGGTCCCGTGGTCGACCTCAGGGACGGGTCCGAACGCGAATTCGTCATGCCCACAACGTGTCCCGAATGCGGTACCCCGCTGGCCCCCGCCAAGGAGGGTGACGCCGACATCCGCTGTCCCAATGCCCGGTCCTGCCCGGCGCAGTTGCGCGAGCGCGTCTTTCACGTCGCCGGGCGCGGGGCGCTCGACATCGAGGGGCTGGGTTACGAGGCGGCCACCGCACTGTTGAAAGCGGGGGTGATCGCCGATGAGGGCGACCTGTTCACCCTCACCGAGGACGACCTGCTGCGCACCGAGCTCTTCCGGACCAAGGCCGGCGCGCTGTCCGCCAACGGCAGGCGACTGCTCGACAACCTGGACAAGGCCAAGACGGTGGCGCTGTGGCGCGTCCTGGTGGCGCTGTCGATCCGGCATGTCGGACCGACCGCCGCGCGCGCCCTGGCCACCGAATTCGGCAGCCTGGACGCGATCATGTCGGCATCGACCGAGCGGCTGGCCGCGGTCGAAGGCGTCGGGCCGACGATCGCCGCCGCGCTCACCGAGTGGTTCACCGTCGACTGGCACCGCGCGATCGTCGACAAATGGCGGGCCGCGGGGGTGCGGATGGCCGACGAGCGCGACGCCAGCGTGGCCCGCACGCTGGAAGGGCTCACCGTTGTCGTCACCGGTTCGCTGGCGGGCTTTTCGCGCGACGACGCCAAGGAGGCGATCATCGCGCGCGGCGGCAAGGCCGCCGGTTCGGTGTCGAAGAAGACCGACTACGTCGTCGCCGGCGATGCGCCGGGTTCCAAGTACGACAAGGCCGTCGAGCTCGGCGTCCCGGTCCTCGACGAGGACGGTTTCCGGAAGCTGTTGGCCGAAGGGCCGCCGGAAGCTCCGGCGGACTAGGGGATCACGACCTCACCCGAAATTTGGGCCGCACCGCCCAAGCGGCTCTATCGTGGGCGCTATGACCCAGACGGCGGACCCGTGCGCACAGGCGTCGCCGTGGTCGCCGCGGGAGGCCGAAATTCTGGCGGTGACCCTGCGCCTGTTGCAGGAGCACGGCTATGACCAGCTGACCGTGGATGCCGTCGCCGGTGCCGCTCGTGCCAGCAAGGCCACGGTGTACCGACGCTGGCCCTCCAAGGCCGAGCTGGTGTTGGCCGCATTCATCGAGGGCGTCCGCCAGGTCGCGGTGCCGCCGAACACCGGTACGTTGCGCGGCGATCTGCTGCGACTGGGGGAGACGATCTGCCAGGAGGGCGGCCGGCACGCGAGCACGATCCGTGCGGTGATGGTCGAGGTGTCGCGCCTCCCCGCACTCAACGAGGCCATGCAGCATCAGTTCCTCGACCAGCGCAAGGCGTTGATCCAGCACGTCTTGAACCAAGCGGTGGACCGCGGCGAAATCCACCCGGACGCCGTCACCGACGAACTCTGGGACCTGTTGCCCGGCTACCTCATCTTCCGGTCCATCATGCCGGACCGGCCGCCCACCCGTCGCACCGTGCAAGCGCTGGTCGACGGTTTCCTCATCCCCGGTCTGACCAGAACCATCGGGTAACGGCGCGGTCACCCACGGGCAAGCCGTCTTTCGTTTAATGTGTACGCGCGCGTCTCTTGTACAGTACGGTCCCGTACCGTACTGTCATAGCTGTCGATCATGCCCGACCGGTCGGCGGACACCCTCGTGCCGGGGGTTTCGTGTCGCCCGATGATCGAAAGGTGAACGGGTGAAGGGGTTTTCGGTGGCCTCCCTCGTCAAGCGAGGGTGGATGGCGCTGGTCGCGGTGCTGGTCATCGTGCTCGCCGGATTCGCCATCTACCGCCTGCACGGAATCTTCGGCTCACACAGCAACACCTCGGCCAACAGCGGCCTGGCCAACGAAATCGTTCCGTTCAACCCCAAACGGGTGGTGCTCGAGGTCTTCGGCAGGCCCGGCGCAACCGCGACCATCAACTACCTTGATGTCAACGCCCAGCCGCAGCAAGTCAAGGATGCCCCGCTGCCGTGGTCGTTCACGATCACCACGACGGAGCCGGCGGTCCTCGGCAACGTCGTCGCGCAGGGCAACGGGGATAGCCTCGGCTGCCGCATCACCGTCAACGGCGAAGTGAAAGACCAACGCACCGTGAACAAAGTCGACGCCTACACCTTCTGTCTGGACAAATCCGGATGAGCAACCACGAACAGCCGCGGGCCGTTGTCCCCCGCACCATCCGCCGGCTCGCGTTGCCGATCCTGCTGTTCTGGGTGGGGCTGGCCGCCGTCACCAA
>NZ_LZJG01000328.1:0-898 GCF_001667785.1 Mycobacterium sp. E3247
GCGCCCGAGGACACCATCGTGTTCTGCGGGGTGCACTTCATGGCCGAGACCGCCAAGATCCTCAGCCCCGACAAGACGGTCCTCATCCCGGATCAGCGGGCCGGCTGCTCGCTGGCCGACTCGATCACCGCCGACGAGCTGCGCGCTTGGAAGGACGAGCACCCCGGCGCCGTCGTCGTCTCCTACGTCAACACCACCGCCGCGGTGAAGGCCCTGACCGACATCTGCTGCACGTCGTCCAACGCGGTCGACGTGGTGAACTCGATCGACCCCGACCGCGAGGTGCTGTTCTGCCCGGACCAGTTCCTGGGGGCCCACGTGCGGCGGGTGACCGGCCGCACGAACATGCACGTGTGGGCCGGTGAATGCCATGTCCACGCCGGGATCAACGGCGACGAGCTGTCCGAACAGGCCAGGGCGAATCCCGACGCCGACCTCTACGTGCATCCCGAATGTGGTTGTGCCACTTCGGCGTTGTACCTCGCCGGCGAGGGTGCCTTCCCGGCGGACCGGGTCAAGATCCTGTCCACCGGCGGCATGCTCGACGCCGCGCACCAGACCCGGGCCCGCAAGGTGCTGGTGGCCACCGAGGTCGGCATGCTGCATCAATTGCGCAGGGCCGCACCCCAGGTCGATTTCCGCGCGGTCAACGACCGGGCGTCCTGCAAGTACATGAAGATGATCACGCCCGCGGCGCTGTTGCGCTGCCTGGTGGACGGCGCCGACGAAGTCGACGTCGACCCCGAGATCGCGGCGGCGGGCCGGCGCAGCGTGCAGCGGATGATCGAGATCGGTCAGCCGGGGGGCGGCGAATGACCGCCCGCCCGGCCTGGACCGACAGCGCCGACGTCGTCGTCATCGGTACCGGCGTCGGGGGACTGGCCGCCGCGCTGGCCGC
>NZ_LZJG01000329.1:0-3868 GCF_001667785.1 Mycobacterium sp. E3247
GCTCGCACTTCACTCGGAGGTCTTCGTCATGTCACCACGCCACGCCGTCACCAACGTCCGTGGTCAGTACAGCTAGCCCACCACCCAGATCGCCCGGGCGGCCGGGCTGCCCAGGTCGACCGTCGTCTCCACTCCGTCGCCGGATGCGATCGCCACCGAGATCATGCCGGCGAACTCCCGACGGGTCAGGACCCGCAGCCGCGAGTCGAGGTTGATGCCGACATCGGCGAAATAGCGCAGCATCTCCGGGTCGGCGTCGGAGATGCGGGCCACGGTTCCGGTGTCCCCGTCGCCGCACGCCCACAGCTGCCGCGCCGGCGGGGTGGGCACCTGCCCGTCCGAGGCCGGGATGGGGTCCCCGTGGGGGTCGCGCTGCGGGAACCCCAGCTTGGCGTCGATGCGGGCCACCAGCCGATCCGACACCGCGTGTTCGAGCACCTCGGCCTCGTCGTGCACCTCGTCCCAGCCGTAACCGAGCTCGTTCACCAGGAAGGTCTCCAGCAGCCGGTGCCGGCGCACCATCGCCAGCGCCGCCCGCCGGCCCGCCTCGGTCAGGGTCACGGCCCCGTATTTCTCGTGGTCGACCAGGCCCTGCTCGGCGAGCTTGCGGATGGACTCCGAGGCCGTACTGGCCGATACCCCGATCTTCTCGGCGAGCATCTTGGTGCTGACCTTTTGTGGCGCGTCCTTGGGGGACCACTCCTGGGCGTTCCAGATCACCTTGAGGTAGTCCTGGCCGACCGCGGTGATGCCGCCACGCTCTTCGTCAGCCCTCACAACGATCCTCACAACGATCCTCACGACGACCCTCACAACGACCCTCACCAGGACCCCTCACAACGACAAAGTTTAGGCAACGCAGGCCTGATCGTGTGCTCCTCGACACCCTCGTGGTGGCGGATCTCCCGGCCGACGGCGGGTGGCCGTAGGCTTGCCCTCGTGCAGCGGTGGCGCGGCCAAGACGAGATTCCCACGGACTGGGGCAGATGCGTGCTCACCATCGGCGTATTCGATGGCGTGCACCGGGGCCATGCCGAACTGATCGCGCATGCGGTCAAGGCCGGACGCGCGCGCAACGTGCCGACCGTGCTGATGACCTTCGACCCGCACCCGATGGAAGTGGTCTACCCGGGCAGCCATCCGGCGCAGCTGACGACGCTGACGCGGCGCGCCGAGCTGGTCGAGGAGATGGGCATCGACGTCTTCCTGGTGATGCCGTTCACCAGCGACTTCATGAAGCTGACGCCCGAGCGCTACGTCCACGAGCTGCTGGTGGAACACCTGCACGTGGTGGAGGTGGTGGTGGGGGAGAACTTCACCTTCGGCAAGAAGGCGGCCGGCAACGTCGAGACGCTGCGCCGCGCCGGGGAGCGCTTCGGGTTCGCGGTCGAGTCCATGTCGCTGCTGTCCGAGCATCACAGCAACGAGACGGTGACGTTTTCGTCCACCTACATCCGGTCCTGCGTGGACGCCGGCGACGTGGTGACGGCCATGGAGGCGCTGGGCCGCCCGCACCGCGTCGAGGGGGTCGTCGTCCGGGGCGAGGGGCGGGGCATGGAGCTGGGATTCCCGACCGCCAACGTGGCGCCCCCGATGTATTCGGCGATCCCGGCCGACGGCGTGTATGCCGCGTGGTTCACCCTGCTCGGGCACGGGCCGGTGACCGGCACCGTCGTCCCGGGCGAGCGCTACCAGGCCGCGGTGTCCGTGGGCACCAACCCGACGTTCTCCGGACGCACCCGCACCGTCGAGGCCTTCGTCCTGGACACCACCGCCGACCTCTACGGCCAGTACGTGGCGCTGGACTTCGTCGGCCGCATCCGCGGGCAGACCAAGTTCGATTCGGTGAAGGACCTGATCGACGCGATGGGCAGGGACACCGACCGTGCCCGCGCGATGCTCTCGGCGCGGGACTGACCCGCCGCGCTTTCAGGAGGCCAGCAGGTCGTCGATCTGGTTGATGGCCGACGAGGCGCCCTCGACCACGCCCATGTCCAGCACCTGCTGAAGCGCCTCGGCGGACTCGTAGGTGCTCACGTAGGTCGCCCGAGTGCCGCCGCCGTGCTCGGCGAAGGTGTACACGTTCACCGAGACCGGCAGGTCGGGCTTGGGGTTGAAGTCCGGGTCGGCGAAGCCGTCGAGGAACGAGAAGCTCGTCGGTTCGTCGACGGTCGTGATCTCCCAGTAGCCGGCGTAGACCTGCCAGATCCGCTGCACCGGAGCGGCGAAGTCCGCGGTGATGGTCAGCGTCAGGTTCTCCAGATCGTGCTGGACGTCGGTGACGGGCATGGTTCAGTCCTCCCTGGTCGGGTTGGTGGTGGAATCGGTCGAGTCGGATGCGATGAGTTCGTCGACGCGCGCGATGTGACCGCGCCAGAGCAGTTCCAGCTCGGTCAGCAGGGAAGCGACCGACCGCACGGCCGTCACGTCCCCCCTGGCCAACTGCTCGCGACCGCTGCGTCGTTTGGTTATCAGGCCGGCCTTCTCGAGCACGGCGACGTGCTTCTGCACCGCCGCAAAGCTCATGTCGTATTTCAGTGCGAGCGCGGACACCGAATGTTCCCCGGCCAGCGTCCGGCGCATGATGTCGCGCCGGGTCCGGTCGGCCAGCGCGTGGAACAGGGCATCCACCCGGTCCTCTTGAGCTACGGCCACGCCCCAAACCTACAACCAAATGGTTGTATGTTGTCAAGGGGTGACCACCGGCCTGTGATTTCGGCCGACGTCACCGCCGCTGATAGACTCGCCCACCGAGTACGGCGTGTGCTGCAGTCCGCGGTGGCCACGCCCGACGTATTTTTCGCGGCACCGATTGATGGAGATGTTTTCGTGGCGCTGACCGCCGAGCAGAAAAAAGAAATCCTGGGCACCTACGGCCTGCATGACACCGACACCGGTTCCCCGGAGGCGCAGGTCGCGCTGCTGACCAAGCGGATCGCCGACCTGACCGAGCACCTCAAGGTGCACAAGCACGATCACCACTCGCGGCGGGGTCTGCTCCTGCTGGTCGGTCGGCGGCGCCGGCTGCTCAAGTACGTCGCCCAGATCGACGTGGAGCGGTACCGCTCGCTGGTCGAGCGCCTGGGTCTGCGCCGCTGACGCTCGGAAACCGCCAATTGGTGTAGCCCTGCCGACGGGCTGAGTTCGCCATGTAGAGTGGGAGCGTTCTGGGCCGATTCGGCCCGAGCAAACGGTGCGGTCACGCAGATCCGCGTGTGCCGTTCCAGCGTGTCACTGCGCACGTCACATGGGAGCAGCCCGGTCTGCATCGGGCGGTCTTCGGTAGTGGCTGCCGGGCTCTCCGGATCTGGGGCAGGTCGGCCGCTTCGATCGATGGCCGTAGCCGCATTCAGACTCTTTCCTCTCCTAAGGAAGCTCTCGGGTTACCTGCGCGTGACCACGCGAAACAGCTGAATACCCAGAGAGGCCGTACGGACACCCATGTCTGTCGCTGAAATTGAAGAAGGCGTGTTCGAGTCAACCGCCGTTATCGACAACGGGAGCCTCGGCGCCCGCACCATCCGTTTCGAGACCGGCCGGCTGGCCCAGCAGGCCGCCGGCGCCGTCGTCGCGTACCTCGACGACGAGAACATGCTGCTGTCGGCGACCACCGCCAGCAAGAGCCCCAAGGAGCACTTCGACTTCTTCCCGCTCACCGTCGACGTCGAGGAGCGCATGTACGCCGCGGGCCGCATCCCCGGTTCGTTCTTCCGTCGCGAGGGCCGGCCCTCCACCGACGCGATCCTGACCTGTCGGCTGATCGACCGCCCGCTGCGGCCGTCGTTCGTCAACGGGCTGCGCAACGAGATCCAGGTCGTGGTGACGATCCTGAGCCTGGACCCCAACGACCTGTACGACGTGCTGGCGA
>NZ_LZJG01000330.1:0-5775 GCF_001667785.1 Mycobacterium sp. E3247
AGGCCGGCGCTCGAACTGATCAGCACGATCGAGCCCCCGGTGCCCTGCTTGACCATGGTCGGGATGGCGGCCTTGATCGTGTTGTAGACGCCGGTCAGATTGACGTCGATCACGTCGCGCCAGCCGTCGTCGCCGGACTGCATCGGGGCGATGCCCGCGTTGGCCACGACGATGTCGAGCCGACCGAACTCGTCCAGACCCGACTGCAGCGCGGCCGACAGTGACGCCCGCTCGCGCACGTCGCCACGAGCGGCCACGATGCGAGCGCCGGCGTCCTCGACCAGCTTGACGGTCTCCGCCAGGTCGTCCTCGGTGGCCAGGGGATAGGGAACGCTGGCGATCTGCTCGCACAGGTCGACCGCGATGATGTTCGCGCCGTCGGCGGCGAGACGTACCGCATGCGCGCGTCCCTGCCCGCGGGCCGCACCGGTGATGAAGGCGACCTTGCCCTCGAGTGGCCTGGCCATCAGGACCGGAGCTGACCCTTGTCCGGGTCCCCCGCGGGAACCGGCTGCAGCATCTTGATGTCCGGCGCCCCGGCGAGGTGCTCGCCGGCCGCGCCGAACATCTTGCCGATGGCCGGCGCGGTGCTGTGGGCCTTGAGCGCCTCTTCGTCCGCCCACTGCTCGACGAACACGAAGGTCTCGCCCGATTGGTGCAGCGAGTACAACTGGCAGCCCGGTTCGTTGTGCACTTCCTCCACCGCCTGCGTGAGGATGTCGCGGACTGTGTCGACCGACTCCGGTTTGACGGTCATGGTGGCAACGACGACGACGGGCATGCTGGGGCCTCCTGGGGCAAACGGGGTGGGGTGACGCGCACAACTTCAGTCACCGGTTGTCACCCTACTCACGCGGTCAGGCGCCCGACCCGCCAGATGGCGCACGAGGCCGAACCGTTACCCGTGTGGCGGGTGGTGCAGATGATGTCGATGCGACTACCCTGGCCGACATGGCTAACAAGACCGCCGCCCGCTCCAAAGCCAGAACGAGCAGGTCAAAGGCCCCTTCGCGGAGCGGGTCGGGTCGCGCGCGGCCGGCGGCACCTCGCAAGCGGCCGAGCAGGCCCGCCAGGCGGCGCAACCATTCGCTGTTGGTGGCCGCCGGGCTGACTGGCGGCCGTGCCCTGCGCGCCACCTGGCTGATGGCCGCGCGGAGCACGGGCGGCGCGGCGCGGTCGATCGGGCGGGCCCGGGAGATCGACCCGGGACACCGCCGCGACGGCATCGCGCTGATGCTGCTCGCCCTGTCCGTCGTGGTCGCCGCGAGCTCCTGGTTCGACGCCGCCCGGCCGGTCGGCGCGTGGGTCGACACGCTGTTGCGCACCTTCATCGGGGCTGGCGTCCTGGCCCTCCCCGTCGTCACCGCCGGCGTGGCGGTGACGCTGATGCGCACCCAACCCAATCCCGACGCGCGGCCCCGGCTGATCCTGGGCGCCACCCTGATCGCCCTTTCCGTGCTGGGGCTGCGCCACCTGTGGTCCGGCTCGCCCGAGGACCCGGAGGCCCGGCGCCGCGCGGCGGGATTCGTCGGCTTCGCCATCGGGGGGCCGCTGTCGGACGGGCTGACGGCATGGATCGCGGCGCCGTTGCTGTTCATCGGCTTCATGTTCGGCCTGCTGTTGCTTACCGGGACGACCATCCGGGAGGTGCCCGACGCGGTCCGCAACATGTTCGGCGCCCGACTGCTCAGCGACGACGACGAATACGACTACGACGACTTCGACGACGCCGATTCCGATGCCGATTCCTATGCCGCCGAAGACTTCTCCGACGGCTTCGACGACGAGGGCGCGCCGGCCCCCGACGACAAGCCGCACGCGTGGTCGGCGGCGGACCCGGCGCCCGCCCTGCGCGACAACGAGGACGACATCCCCACCACGCCGGAGCCGGCCATCGGGAAGAGCCGCCGCCGCGACAAGAAGACCGAGGTGCTCGACCGCGTCGTCGAGGGCCCCTACACGCTGCCCTCGCTGAACCTGCTGGTCGCCGGCGACCCGCCCAAGAAGCGCAGCGCCGCCAACACCGTCATGGCCGACGCCATCAGCGAGGTGCTCACCCAGTTCAAGGTCGACGCCGCCGTCACCGGCTGCACCCGCGGGCCGACCGTCACCCGCTACGAGGTCGAACTCGGTCCCGGCGTCAAGGTGGAGAAGATCACCGCGCTGCAGAAGAACATCGCCTACGCGGTGGCCACCGAGAGCGTGCGCATGCTGGCGCCGATCCCCGGCAAGTCCGCCGTCGGCATCGAGGTGCCCAACACCGACCGGGAGATGGTGCGGCTGGCCGACGTGCTGACCGCGCCGTCGACCCGCCGCGACCACCACCCGCTGGTGATCGGGCTGGGCAAGGACATCGAGGGCGACTTCATCTCGGCCAACCTGGCCAAGATGCCGCACCTGCTGGTCGCCGGCTCCACCGGCTCGGGTAAGTCGAGCTTCGTCAACTCCATGCTGGTGTCGCTGCTGACCCGGGCCACGCCGGAGGAGGTCAGGATGATCCTGATCGACCCGAAGATGGTGGAGCTGACGCCGTACGAGGGCATCCCGCACCTGATCACCCCCATCATCACCCAGCCCAAGAAGGCCGCCGCCGCGCTGGCGTGGCTGGTCGAGGAGATGGAGCAGCGCTACCAGGACATGCAGGCCTCCCGGGTGCGTCACATCGACGACTTCAACGCCAAGGTGCGCTCCGGGGCCATCACCGCGCCGCTGGGCAGCCAGCGCGAATACCGGCCCTACCCGTACGTCGTCGCCATCGTCGACGAGCTGGCCGACCTGATGATGACCGCGCCCCGCGACGTCGAGGACGCCATCGTGCGGATCACCCAGAAGGCCCGTGCGGCGGGCATCCACCTGGTGCTGGCCACCCAGCGCCCGTCGGTGGACGTCGTCACCGGGTTGATCAAGACCAACGTGCCGTCGCGGCTGGCGTTCGCCACGTCGTCGCTCACCGACAGCCGGGTCATCCTGGACCAGGCCGGTGCCGAGAAGCTGATCGGCATGGGCGACGGCCTGTTCCTGCCGATGGGCGCCAGCAAGCCGCTGCGGCTGCAGGGCGCCTACATCACCGACGAGGAGATCCACGCCGTCGTCAGCGCCTGCAAGGACCAGGCCGAGCCCGAGTACACCGATGGCGTCACCACGGCCAAGCCCACCGGCGAGCGCACCGACGTCGACCCGGACATCGGCGACGACATGGACGTGTTCCTGCAGGCTGTCGAGCTGGTGGTGTCCAGCCAGTTCGGCTCCACGTCGATGCTGCAGCGCAAGCTGCGCGTCGGCTTCGCCAAGGCCGGCCGGCTGATGGACCTGATGGAGACCCGCGGCATCGTCGGGCCCAGCGAGGGGTCGAAGGCGCGTGAGGTGCTGGTCAAGCCCGACGAGCTGGCCGGAACGCTGGCCTTGATCCGCGGCGGCAGCGACGCGGTCGGGGGCGACGCCGACGACTAACGCCGAGCGTGCTCTGAGGGCGAAAAAATAGCCGAAATCTCGCCATGAGTGCACGTTCGGCGGGCTACAGCACCAGCAGCATGCGGGAGTTGCCCAGGATGTTGGGCTTGACGTAGCTCAGATCCAGGAATTCGGCGACCCCGATGTCGTAGGAGCGGCACATCTCCTCGAACACCTCGGCGGTCACCGGGGTGCCCTCGATCTCGGTGAACCCGTGCTTGCCGAAGAACTCGGTCTCGAACGTCAGCACGAACAGCCGCTTGAGCTGCAGCTCGCGCGCGACCGCCAGCAGCCGGTCGACGATCGCGTGGCCGACGCCGTGGCCGGTCATCGCCGGGTCGACCGCGACCGTGCGGATCTCGCCCAGGTCGGACCACATCACGTGCAGCGCGCCGCACCCGACGACGTCGCCCCCGCGCTCGGCCACCCAGAACTCCTGGACCGCCTCGTACAGCGTCACCAGGTTCTTCTCCAGCAGGATCTTGCCGGCGTAGGTGTCGACGAGTCGCTTGATTGCGGGGACATCGGAGGTTCGCGCGCGTCGCACCAGGCAGTCCTGCGAACTTTCGGTCACGGCTAACAGTATCGGCATCGGGGACGGGCGTGCTGACCAACAGTTATTCTGTTGCGGTGTCGGGGCAGCCGCAAACGGGTCCGGTGATGGGACCCCCAGGCCGCGCCCACATCGCAAATCTCGCCAACACGCTGACGCTGCTGCGGCTGGTGTTGGTCCCGGTCTTCCTGCTCGCGCTGTTCGCCAAGGACGGGCACGAGATCGCCTTCCGGGTCGTGGCTTTCGTGATTTTCACCCTCGCGGTCATCACCGATCGGTTGGACGGCCTGCTGGCCCGCAACTACGGGATGGCAACCGAATTCGGCGCGTTCGTCGATCCGATCGCGGACAAGACGCTGATCGGGTCGGCGTTGATCGGGCTCTCGATGCTCGGCGACCTGCCCTGGTGGGTCACGGTGGTGATCCTGGCCCGCGAGGTCGGCGTGACCGTGCTGCGCCTGGCGGTGATTCGCCGCGGCGTCATCCCCGCCAGCTGGGGCGGCAAGATCAAGACCGTGGTGCAGTCGGTGGCGATCGGCTTGTTTATCCTGCCCGTGTCCGGGCCCTTCCGCGTGGCCGCGGCGGTGGTGATGGCGGCGGCCATCTTGCTGACCATCGTCACCGGCATCGACTACGTGGTGTCCACCGTCAGGGAAGTGCGCCGGTCGGCCGACTGAATCTGCCGACTGAATCTGTCGACAGAATTCGTGGCCGCCGAACGGGAACCAAGACCCCGCCGCCCGCGTTCCACCTAATGAGCGCCTGCCGAACGGGGCGGTTTTCGCTCCGGCGGGCTGACTGGACGAAGGAGGGCGGAAAATGCCGCCATTAGTGCGCGAGGTCATCGGCGACGTGCTGCGGGAGGCCCGGATGACGCAGGGCCGGACGCTGCGGGAGGTGTCCGATTCGGCGCGGGTGAGCCTGGGCTATCTGTCCGAGGTCGAGCGCGGGCGCAAGGAGCCCTCCAGCGAGCTGCTCAACGCGATCTGCGACGCGCTGCAGGTGCCGCTGTCGTCGGTCCTGATCGACGCCGGCGAGCGGATGGCCGGCGTGGAGCGGGCTCCCGCCGACGGGCTGCGCGGTCCCAGCATCGACGCCGACACCAAGGTCGTCATCCCGCCGGTGGCCTCCCTGGCGATCGCCTGATCGCCGCCCGCACCAAGGATCCTGCGTCAGGGGTAGGGCGATCGGCGCCGACCCACTAAATTGAGCGACAAGCGACGGGCCCATCCCGGGACCCTCCAGCCCACAAGAAGCGAAGGTGGAGCTCACTCATGGCCAATCCGTTCGTCAAAGCGTGGAAGTACCTCATGGCGCTGTTCAACGCGAAGATCGACGAGCACGCCGACCCCAAAGTGCAGATCCAGCAGGCCATCGAGGAAGCGCAGCGCACGCATCAGGCGCTGACCCAGCAGGCGGCGCAGGTGATCGGCAACCAGCGTCAGCTGGAGATGCGACTCAACCGGCAACTCGCCGACATCGAGAAGCTGCAGGTCAACGTCCGTCAGGCCCTGACGCTCGCCGACCAGGCCACCGCATCCGGCGACGCCGCCAAGGCCACCGAATACAACAACGCCGCCGAGGCGTTCGCGGCCCAACTGGTGACCGCCGAGCAGAGCGTCGAGGACCTCAAGACCCTGCACGATCAGGCGCTGAACGCGGCCGCCCAGGCCAAGAAGGCGGTTGAGCAGAACGCGATGGTGCTGCAGCAGAAGATCGCCGAGCGCACCAAGCTGCTCAGCCAGCTCGAGCAGGCGAAGATGCAGGAACAG
>NZ_LZJG01000331.1:0-29910 GCF_001667785.1 Mycobacterium sp. E3247
GCAAGACCGGCGCCGATGCCAACAAGTACGTGCAGTGCCGCGTGGTCGCCACGGGCAACTCGGTGGACGCGGTCTGGCACCAGCTGATGCCGAGGTACACCCGGCCGCACGTGCGGCTGTTCACCGGCTCGGTCGACACCGGCTGCGGGCCGGCGACCACCGCGGTGGGGCCGTTCTACTGCCCGGTGGACCAGACCGCGTACTTCGACACCGACTTCTTCCAGGAGCTGGTCGACAAATTCGGTTCCAGCGGAGGGCCGTTCGCCCAGGAGTACGTGGTCGCCCACGAATACGGCCACCACGTGCAGCAGCTGCAGGGCGTCCTGGGCCGCTCGCAGCAGGGGGCGAAGGGCGCCGGCGGCAACGGCGTGCGCACGGAGTTGCAGGCGGACTGCTACGCGGGCATCTGGGCGCACTACGCGTCGACCGTCAAGCAGGAGAGCACCGGTGTGCCGTACCTGCAGCCCTTGAGCGACCAGGACATCCAAGACGCGCTGTCGGCCGCGGCGTCGGTGGGCGACGACCGGATTCAGAAGGAAGCGACCGGGCGGGTCAACCCGGAGTCGTGGACGCACGGCTCGTCGGAGCAGCGGCAGCACTGGTTCACCGTCGGCTACCAGACCGGCGACCCCAAGCAGTGCGACACCTTCTCCGCCCCGAGTCTGGGTTAGTCCGCCTGCAGTTTCGGCAACTCCCCACCCGGCGGTGACGCCGCTCGTCCCATGGCGGCGGCCCGCTTCGCCCGGCTCCGCCGCGCTCACGACCACCGCTAGGTCGTGCGCGGGTCAGGTGCGTGCCCTAGACTTCTACCCCGCCGCACGACGCGAAAGGCGTTGCCCGTATGTCGGATATGACGCAGGAGCGCACCGACGCCGCGGAGGTGTCGGCGTGGGCACCGTTGCGCAACCAGGTTTTCCGTGCGCTGTTCGTCGCGCAGTTCGTCTCCAACGTGGGCACCTGGATGCAAAGTGTGGCCGCGCAATGGGTCTTGGTGGAGGGCGGCAGCAGCGCCACCGTCGTGGCATTGGTCCAGACCGCTAGCCTAGGGCCGACGCTGGTGTTGGCACTGTTTTCCGGCGCGCTCGCCGACGTATTCGACCAGCGACGGTTGCTGATCGTCCTGCAGTCGTATGCGGTGTTGGTGGCGCTCGCGCTGGCAGGACTGACCTACTTCGGCCACCTCACCCCGACGGCTCTGCTGCTGTTCACCCTGGCCATCGGCGTCGCCTCCGCGATCACGGCGCCTGCCTGGCAGGCGATCCAGCCCGAGGTCGTCCCCCGCGAGCAGATCACCGCCGCGGCGACGTTGGCCAGCGTCTCGGTCAACGTCGCCAGGGTGGTCGGGCCCGCGATCGGCGGCATCGTGCTGGCGGTGACCGGTCCGGCGGCGGTCTTCGCGATCAACGCGATCTCGTTCGTGGGCATCATCGTCGCCTTGGCGGCGTGGCAGCGACCCAAGCAGATCGCGCCCATCGAGCGAGAACACCTCGGCCAGGCGATCCTGACGGGACTGGCCTATGTGGTCAACGGTCCGATCTACCGCCGGATCCTGCTGCGCGCAGCCCTTTTCGTCTTCCCCGCCTCGGCCCTGCTGGCGCTGCTGCCCGTGACGGCCGCCGACACCTGGCACCTGGGGGCCGGCGGCTACGGTCTGGCGCTGGGCGCCATCGGTGTCGGCGCCGTGCTGGCCGTCGCGGTCCCCGCGCCGCTACGCCAGAAGGTGCCGCCCAACACACTGCTGGCGGGGTGCGCCGCCGCATACGGCGCCGCCACGCTCGCGGTGGTCTTTCTGCCGTTCGCCGCGGCGGCGCCGTTCCTGGTGTTGTCGGGGATGACCTGGCTGATCACGCTGACAACGTTGAACGCCGCGGCGCAGCTGCATCTGCCGCGCTGGGTGCGCGCCCGCGGGTTGGCGATGTACCTGCTGGTCTTCACCGGCTCACAGGCGCTCGGGTCGTATCTGTGGGGTGTCGTCGCCACGCGCGAAGGACTGGGCGTGGCGTTGACCGTGGCGGCGGTGCTGCTGAGCGTCACCGCGCTGAGCGTCGTCCCGCTCGGGCTGCGGCCGGAAACCGGGAAGCTGAGCCGCGACATCTCGCGGGCCTGGCCGTCACCCATGGTCGTCTTCGAACCGTGCCCCAACGACGGGCCCGTCCTGGTGACCGTGCGCTATCGCGTCGCGACCGACACCCTCCAAGACTTCGTCAAGGCGATGAGCGCGGTGCGGCGCTCACGGCTGCGAACGGGCGGCCACAGCTGGGGGCTGTATCACAGCCTGGAACATCCCGACACGGTGCTCGAGCGCTTCACGGTGCCATCGTGGACCGAATTCGAACGCCAGCACACCGAACGCTGGCTGGAGTCCGACCACGACGGGGTGACCAACGCCGTGGGCTACACCGTCGACAACACCCGCCACCACGAGTACTACCTCGCGCTGCGGGTGCGCCACTGAACCGCGCCCGGCGGCGCGGTGTTCGCTATCGGCGAACCGGCGTCGGCCGGCTCACCAGGGTCGCGTGGAGCAGGTGACCCCGGTGGTGGCGCTCTGCGTCACCACGACCTGGCCGTCGACGGCGATCTGGCACTGAATCTGCGGGGTGTTCGACGAATCGCAGTCCGGCCAGTGGCACCCGCCGCTCGCGTTGACGAACGCCCACTGATTCGGGTCGTTCAGCGTCGTGTTGTAGACCAGCGGCTGATTTGCGGCGAACGCCGTCTGCACGCTGTTCAGGTACTGCGAGGAGTTGGCGTTGAACGCCGCCTGGCTGGGCGGATCGGTGTTCATGTAGCGGACGTTGCCGGTGAGGTTGCCGGTGGCGGTGATGGTGTAGGTCACCTGGTGGCCGGCCGGGTCCGCCGATGAGGTCGCGGGCGTGACGGCCACCGCTGCGGCGGCCGCAAACGCCGCCGCCGCGACCCCCGTGGTCACTATTCGCACGTTCGTCATATCGAAAACGCTACCCAATTCGTTACGGCACTACGCACGAATAGCGCTCCGTGCTGTGCGCCCGTGCCCGCGGCGACCGCCTAGCGGCCGCCGTTCCGGCGGCGTTCACCGACTTCGGGTATGAAGCAGGGGTGGCCGACGATCCCGCCCCCCGAGGCAACGATCCGGCCCCCGGCATCAGCCGCCGCAGGTTGTTGACCACCAGCGCGGTCTCGGCCGCCCTCGGCGCGGGCGTCGGGGGCGGGGCCACCCTGGTGTGGTCGCACCCCAGCGCGCCCGCGCTCTGGTATCAGCCCAGCCGCAACGGCGCGCCGCCGGTGACCGGGCTGCACCTGCAATTCGGGCGGCACGCCGGCACCGAGGCCGTGGTGTCCTGGCACACCGTCGACGCGGTCCGCAACCCACGCGTCATGCTCGGCACGCCGACGTCGGGCCTCGGGCGCACGGTCGCGGCCGAAACCCGCACCTACCGCGATGCCAAGTCCAACACCGAGGTCCGCGTCAACCACGCCCGCCTGACGGACCTGACCCCGGACTCCGACTACGTGTACGCCGCCGTGCACGACGGCGCGGAGCCGGAGATGGGCACCTTCCGCACCGCGCCGTCGGGACGTAAACCCTTCCGCTTCACCAGCTTCGGCGACCAGTCCACGCCGACACTGGAGCGGATGCCCGACGGCACCTACGGCACGGACAACATCGGATCGCCCGCGTCCGCCGACACCACCCTGGCGATCGAACGCATGGCGCCCCTGTTCAACCTGGTCAACGGCGACCTGTGCTACGCCAACCTCGCGCAGGACCGGATCCGCACGTGGTCGGCGTGGTTCGACAACAACACCCGATCGGCTCGCTACCGGCCGTGGATGCCCGCGGCGGGCAATCACGAGAACGAATTGGGCAATGGCCCAGTCGGTTACGCCGCCTATCAGACGTATTTCGCGGTGCCCGACTCGGGATCGAGCCCCGAAACGCGAGGGCTGTGGTATTCATTCACCGCCGGCTCGGTGCGGGTGATCAGCCTGAACAACGACGATGTGGCGTTTCAGGACGGCGGCAACTTCTACGTGCACGGCTACTCGGGCGGAGAGCAAAAGCGTTGGCTGGCAGCCGAACTCGTCGCCGCCCGGCGGGACCCGGACATCGACTGGATCGTCGTGTGCATGCACCAGACTGCGATCTCCACCGCCGACGCGCCCGCCAACGGCGCCGACCTGGGGATCCGCGAGGAATGGCTCCCGCTGTTCGACCAGCACCAGGTCGACCTCGTGGTGTGCGGCCACGAACACCATTACGAGCGATCGCATCCGTTGCGCGGCACGCAGCAGACCGACACCCGAACGCCGATACCGGTGGACACCCGCACCGACGTCATCGACCCGACCAAGGGGACGGTGCACGTCGTCATCGGCGGCGGCGGCACGTCCGCGCCCAGCAACGGCTTCTTCTTCGCCGAGCCGCGCTGCCGGGTGTTGACCGGGGTCGCCGCGTTCGACCCCGGGCTGGGGCGCAAGGCACCGATCTACGTTCTGGAGGACGCACCGTGGTCCGCCTTCCGAGACCGCGACAATCCCTACGGCTTCGCGGCGTTCGACGTCGACCCGGGCCAACCCGGCGGCGACACCTCGATCAAGGCCACCCATTACGCGCTGAGCGGGCCGTTCGGCGAAGTGACCGTGGTGGACCGGTTCACGCTGACCAAGCCGCGCCGAGACAGGCCGGCCTGAATCAAAACAGCGTCGCCTGAACGCTTTCCGGCTCCGGCGGCGCCGCCACGACGGGCCGGCGGAACGAGCGCTGCTCGCCGCCCAGCCGGTATTTCGCGATCAGCGGCGCGGCCCGCGCCCGCAGCATCTCGCGGTAACCGGGCGGCAGGTACGCGCCGCGCCGGTACAGCTCGCGGTAGCGGCCCACCAACTCCGGATGCGAGCCACCCAGCCAGGACATGAACCAGCCCCGGGTCGAGCCGCGCAGGTGCAGGCCGAAGACCGTGACACCGGTGGCGCCGGCCGCCGCGATCTGGCCCAGCAGGCCATCGAGATGCTCGACGGAGTCGGTCAGGTACGGCAGCACCGGCGCCACCATCACGTGGCAGTCCAGGCCCGCCTCGCGGATCGCGGTGATCAGGCCCAGCCGCGCCTGCGGCGTGGGCGTGCCGGGCTCGACGTCCCGATGCAGCTCCGGGTCACCGACGGCCAGCGACACCGCGACCGACAGCGGAACGTGTTGCGCCGCATCGGCGATCAGGGGCAGGTCGCGCCGCAGCAGGGTGCCCTTGGTGAGGATCGACAGCGGTGTGCCGGACTCGGCGAGGGCGCCGATGATGCCGGGCATCAGCGCGTAGCGACCCTCGGCCCGCTGGTAGGGGTCGGTGTTGGTGCCCAGCGCGACGGTCTCGCGCCGCCACGACGGCCGGCGCAGCTCGCGGCGCAGCACCTCGACGACGTTGGTCTTGACGATGACCTGGCTGTCGAAGTCGTTGCCGCAGTCGAGGTCCAGGTATTCGTGGGTGGGCCGGGCGAAGCAGTAGCGGCACGCGTGCGAGCAGCCCCGGTAGCCGTTGACGGTGTACCGGAACGGCAGCGCAGAAGCGCCCGGCACCTTGTTGAGCGCGGACTTGCACAGCACCTCGTGGAAGGTGATCCCCTCGAACTGCGGGGCGCGCACACTGCGGACCAGGCCGATCCGCTGCAGCCCCGGCAGCGCACCGTCCTCGACCGGCTCCCCGTTGACCGCGATCGCCTGGTCCGCCCAGCGCATGACCTCTATTCGAACATCGGTTCGATATCGAGTCAAGCCTATGTGGTCGAGTCAGATGTGGCCGGGCTTCTTGATCGGCGCAGGCGGCGGGGGTTTGGCTAACGTGAATGAGGTGAGCCCGTCACAGGGGTCCAGTCGTTATCGGACTTTGTGGCCCGGTGTGCGTCTCAATCGAATGCCGACACGCGAGTGGTCGAGCGTGAGTGGCAGCGGTCGGTGTGGGTCCAGTTTGACACCGGTCGCCGCCGGGCTGCGCTCGCCGAGCACGGCAGTCAATACGGCGACGCCGATTCGCCGCGCTAGGTCGGCGCCCGGGCATGCTTGCGGGCCGTGACTGAAGAAGTTGAATGACCACGACGATTGGGCGGGCCCTTGGGTCCACGCTGTGGGATTGAACTGATCGGCCCCGGGGAAACGGCTGGTGTCGCGGTGGTTGAAGGTGTTGACGATCATGACTTGTGTTCCCGCGGGCACGATCTCGCCGTCCCACTCGGTGGGCCCGGTGAGGGTTCGCGCCAAGACGGGGGTGCTGGGCCAGAGGCGCATCGCCTCGGATAGGCAGCCCACGAGGTAGTCGTGGGCACTGTGTTCGTCGATTGCGTTCTGCGCGTTGAGGAGAATCTCGGGGTGTGTGGCCAGCAGCGCTAGACAACGCCAGAGATTGATGGCCAGGGTGTCACCCATCGCGAACATCCAGTGGATGACTTGATGGGTCGGGTACGTGATCTCGGAGGCGGGCGCCGCGGCGAACTGTCCGACCAGGCTGTGTGCGTCCGCGGCTTGAACGTAGCGGCTCAGCGCGGTCAGGAAGATGTCGAAAAGCTCGGGGTCTCCCCTGCCGGGCGGATTGGCTTTGGCCATCAGCGTCACGAGTTGCGCCGATATTTGTCGGTCGTCAGCTGCGTTGTCGCCGAGAATGATTCGGCGCGCGATTCGCCGTATCACGCTATGAAACAGTGGCCAGTCAAGGTTGTCGGGCATGGCTCGGGCTTCCTGCTCCGCGACCGTGTCGCAGCGGCGGGCGGCCGCGCCGCTACCAGCGGCGTGCGCTAGCACAGCCTCGGTGAATCGGCGGCGGTCGGACCAATGGTCGCCTCGTGAGATGGTCAGGGCGTGTGGCTGGAATTTGTTCATTCCGGAGAGTTTGGGTTCGGGGTCGGACGCGAAAGGCTCTGGCGCGTGGGAGAGTACGAAGCGGATCTGATCGGGGCCGAAGACGAGCAGTGTCGGCTTGCTTCCCACTTTCACCCAGATCGGTCCATCACCGTAGCGCCGATGCAGCGTAGTGAGCAGCCGGTGTGCGCGGCGGGCCACACCGGCTCGGTTGAGCGCAGCGGTTACCGCGGGTCGGCGGCTAAAGAGGCCCTCGGCCAGATTGGGCAGCGCCACCAGCGTCGTGAAACGCACGCCCTCCAGTGTGGTGGTGTGCGGGAGGGTGAGCGTGCGACTCGTCAAATTTCCTCACTTAACGATGCCGAGGGCGGCGTCGATGTGGCTGAGCAGTGAACGGCGTGCGGGCTTGGCTTCCGGAACGGGCAGCAGCGGGTAGACGTGAATCGCCCCGGGCTGCTCGCGGTAGGCAATGCGGCCGGTGCCGATGCTGTCCCGCAGCCGACGGCAGTCGGCGACGAAGATGTCGCGGTCGCCGACGTAGAGGTCGATGGGTGGAAGATTGTGCAGCGCACCGAAGATGGGGCTGACCCGGTGGTCGTCCGCCGGGAGGTGTCCGGCCCATACGCGGCCGCACTCGCGCAGGCCGGCAGCCGCGAGCCAGGGGTCGCGTTTGGCGAGGGTGGGGATGGCGGGATTGGTCAGTGCGATGTCGAGCCACGGACTGATCAAGGTTAGCCCGAGCGGCGGGGTGGCTCCGGCGCTGATGGTCGCCTGGGTAGCGGCGAGCGCCAGGCCCGCGCCGGAGGAGTCACCGGCCAGATAGGTGGGCCCGTCATGCGCGGCTCGGCCGATCACGTGCCCGAGGAAGTCGATCGCTTCTTCGGCACGGTGCTGCGGCGCGAGTCCGTAGAGGGGGACGTGCACAGGGCGCCGGGTCGCGTCGGCGATCGCGCAGACGAGTTTCCAGTGCGCGGGCGCGATCTGGTTGACGTAGGCGCCCCCGTGGACGTAGACCACCGACGGACCGCGGGTAGGAATCGGCATACTGCTCGTCGATTGCACTGTGTAGCAACCGAACCCGCCCACAGTGGCGCTGGTCAGATGGTAACGAGCTGACGTCGCGATCCGAGAGGGTGGTCCGCCGCTTTTCTTGGGCCGATTGAGATAAGCACGCGCGCTTCGCGCAGTGGCATAGGTGCGAGGTCGACGGACGAGTCGCCCGTAGGTAGCGATGGCATGCATCTGCCAGGACATCAGTCTGGGTCAGCTCACGAGCAGTGTCACCGTGCGACCGTAATCTTGAAGACGGCGCTGGTGATCGTCCCGAATGCGTTTCCGCCGCCGATGAACAGCCGTTTGGTGTCGTAGCCTGCGACGTCTTTCATGTTCTGGCCGCCGAAGCGGGCCGCGACGGCACCGTCGGGGAGGACGACCTCGACGCCGAGCAGCCCGTGGCGCACCTCGAGACGTTCCTGGCCGGTCGCGTTGGCGATCAGTTCGCCGACGGTGCGGCCGAGGCCCTCCGTTGGGATGGCCGGGCAGGTCACACCTTGCTCGTGGAGTTTGCGCGAGAGGTCGCCGAGGGCGACCGCGGCGCCGACCACCAGGTTCAGGTTGCCGGTGTTGACCTCTACCGCGGTGTCGTCGCCGTCGTCGTGCGGTGCAGAGTTCGGATGACCTTCGAGCGCCGCGCGCACGGCGGCCTCGAACGCAGGCAGCGGGGGTTCTTCCGATGACGGTTCGGGCAGCATGATGCCGGGGTTGAACGTGTGCGCGGGATCGAAGACCTGCTTGAGGATACGTTGGGCGGCGATCTCGACCGGGGTGAAGCGTTTGGTCATGAATTGGATTTTCTCCGTCCCGACGCCGTGCTCGCCGGTGATGGTGCCATCCAGCTTCAATGCCGCTTCGATGATTTCGTTGTTGGCGGCCTCCAAAGCCGCGGGCGCGTCGGGGTTCTCCTTGTCGTAGAACGTGGTCGGGTGGAGGTCCCCGTCTCCGGCATGTCCGGTCACCGCGATGAACAGCAGGGCGTCCGAGTGTCGTTTGGCGGCGTCCTGGATTGCCTGCTGCATCTCCGGAATGTGTTGGCGCGGAACGGTGACGTCGCCGATGAAGAAGCCTTTGCCGCTGTGCACGACGGCGTCTGGGGCGTGCAGGCGCCCGTACCAGAGCTTGGCGCGGGCGTCGTCGTCATCGGCGCGGCGCACCTCGGTGGCGTGTTGTCGCAAGACCTTTTCGACGATCACGCCGTCGCGGTCGACCTCGGCGGCGGTCCCGTCGACGTCGATGAGCACGATCGCGTCCGCGTCAGTGGGATAGCCGGTGTCGGTGAACTGCTGCAGGCCGTTGATGCCCGCTCGGTCGAGCCATTCGACCGCCGCGGGCACGGTCCCGGTCCGGATGATCGCGGAGATGGTTTCGGCAGCCTCCCGGGCGGTGTTGAAGCTGCCCATCAGGCTGCGAGTGACCGGCGCAATGGGGCGCAACGCGACGGTCGCCTCCGTGAGGATCGCAAGGGTACCTTCCGACCCGATCAGCACACCGAGCAGATCCGGGCCATCGTCGGCCGCGCTGAGGTTGATCACGGTGCCATCAGCAAGAACCGCTTCGACGCTGAGGACGTGGTTGTAGGTAACGCCGTACTTGAGAGCGTGTGGCCCACCGGCGTTTTCGATGATGTTGCCGCCGACGCTCGCCAGATGCGCCGACACCGGGTCGGGTGAGAACACCAGTTTGTGTGGGGCTAGCTGCTGCTGCAGATCAAAGTTGATGACACCGGGCTGGACCCGAGCCGTGCGAGCTGCCGGGTTGATGTCGAGGATCTGATGCATCCGTGTCAGATCGATCACCACGCGGTCCGCGCCGGCCATGACTCCGGCGCTGCAGTTCGATGCGCCGGCGCGCGTGACCAACGAAACGTGATGTTCAGCAGCAACTTTGACTGCGGCGACGACGTCGTCGCGACTGCGCGGGCGCAACACCAGACCCGGTTGTTGGCCAAAACCCCAGTAATCTTTGGTGTTTTCGGCCAGGGTGGCCTCGTCGGCGGCCACCGCGTCGCGACCCTGAAGCGCCGCGGCGAACGCCGAAATGATCGTGCCATCCACCAGATGTCTCCTAGCTGCCGAATCCCGCGGGCACGGGTGTCGTGCGGGCGTTGATCAGGGTGGGTCGGTCGCGGTCGGCAATGCCGGCCTTGACCAGTTCGTACACTTCGTCGGAGCTGTGTGCTTCGTGGGCGTCGACGCCGTAACTGGCCGCGGTTCCCACGATGTCGAGGCCGGGGATGTCGAGCCCCGGGACGTTCGGGGTCTTTTCCCAGACGCCGAATTCTTTGACCACGCCGTATTCGGCGTTGGACGCCACCACCACGGTGAGCGGGATGTTGTAGCGTGCCGCGCTCCACAGCGCGGTGATCGCGTAGTGGATGGAGCCGTCGCCCATCAACGACACGACCGGTCGGTCGGGTGCCGCAATTTGAGCACCGACCGATGCCGGCAGCCCCCAGCCGAGTCCGCCACCGGCGGCCGACAGATGTGACCGCGGATTGCCCGGGCGGATGCTTTCGGTCATGACGATCTCGTTGCTGCCCGCTTCGCTGACCCACAGGGTGTCCGCGGGTGCGGCGTGAGCGACGGCGGTCCACAGATCCGCGGGCTTGAGCGGCACCTGCTCCGAGACCCGTTCCGGTGCTGCGGCGCGTGGCGCGGGTGCGGAGCGCCGGGTGGGTTTGACCGCCGCCGCCAGGGCCCGAGTGGCGGCGCGAATGTCGGCGACGATCGCGTCACCGACGGGGGCGCGGGCGGCCTCGTCGGGATCGTTGGTGATCTGGATCAACCGTGCGCCGCTCGGCAGGTACGGCCCGGGCACCAACGGGTAATAGCGGAACACCGGCGTCCCGATCGTGAGGATCAGGTCGTGGCCCGCGAGAAGCCCGGAGATCCAGCCCGCCCCCGGGGGCAGCGCGCCGTGATAGAGCCGGTGATTCTCCGGGAAACCGCTCCAGCCGGTCAATGGTGCGGTGAACACCGGCGATTCGGTGCGCTCGGCCAGCTCGATCACCGCGTCATAGGCGTCGTAGCGGTCGATATCGCCGCCGACGATGATCGCCGGCGACGCGGCGGCGTCGAGTTGTGCGCCGACCTGCTCGGCCAACTCGGTCGGAAAGCCCGTTGCGTGGGTCACGGTGCGATCGCGCACCACCGCGATGTCGGCGAGCTGGCCGTCGGTCAGTTCGATCGGCATGTCGTCCATCGGCAGCGAGACGAACACCGGGCCCATCGGCGGGGTGGTGGCCAGGTGGATCGCCCGGGCCAGCACCGCCGGGGACTCGCTGGCGGTCGCCGGCTCGGCGGCCCACTTCACGAACGGCTTTGGTGTTGTGGTGGGTTCGTGATTGGTCAGCAGGCAGTACTGGTTCTGCATGTTGCGGCGCTGGTTGCCCGCGGTGATGATCAGCGGCGTCTTGTTGACGTAGGCGTTGTAGATCTGGCCTTGCGCGTTACCCATGCCAGGGGCGGTATGCAGGTTGACCACGGCGGGACGGCGGGTGACTTGCGCGTAGGCGTCGGCCATCCCGACCGGGATCATCTCCTGCAGGCCCAGGAAGTAGCGGAAGTCATCGGGAAAGTCTTGCAGCAGCGCTAATTCCGACGAGCCGGGATTGCCGAACCAGGTGGTCAAATTGTGCGAGCGGAACAGGTCGAGGATGGCGTCGCGCACTGTGGTCATGGGTGGCCGTTGCTTTCGTTCGAAGTGGTGAAAGGAGTCAGTCGAGTTCCCCGGGCACGGGGCTCAGCGCCCAGTTCAAGGCGAAGTCGGCGACTTCTTCCCATCCCGGTGCGCCGCAGGTGAAGTGGTCTCGATCAGGGAAGAGCTTGTAGGCGGTGACCGCGGCCGAGTGTTCGACGTTTGTCGTGTAGTTCTCGTGCTGCACCGCGGGCGGCAGGATGTGGTCGTGGCCGCCGGCGATGAACAGCAGCGGCGCGCGGTCGTCGTTGGCGAAGTTGTAGGTGGTGGCCGCATGGGGTGTGACGTTGGCCAGGCCGCCCTGGAACAAGATGCGCGCCGGTACCGGAACCGCGTACCGCTCATAGGCGACCTGAGATTCGGATTCGGTGAGCGTGTTGGTGAAGGCGTAGTGGAATTGCTCTGGCGTGATGGGCACAGCGCGGTGGACGTTGCCGGGATTTCTCAATACTGGAAACGTAGCCCGGATTTCCGAGAACGGCAGCACTTGGATGCCCTTGACGCCGGCGCCGTCGATGGACACGCCGGCCCGCCCGTAACCCGCGTCGAGCAGCAGCTGCACGAACGTGCCGCCGAACGAGTGGCCCATCAGTATCGGCGGTTCGCTCAGTTCGCCGATGACCTCGGCGAGGTGATCGAAGACTTCCCGCACCCCAAGGTCGGCCAGCGGAGAGGGGTCCTCGCGTAGCGCGGCGACCCCTGTCGGGCCGGGCGCCACACCCGGGTAGCCCGGCGTCAAAACGGCGAATCCCCTGGCGCGGTAACGGGCAACCCAGTCCTCCCACGCAAGCGGCGTCATCCACAGGCCGTGCACCAAAACGATGGTCTGATCGGAGGGGGCGTTCACAGCAAGAAGCGTGATCGTTCAGTGTGGACTGCACAATGAACGGCAGCCCAGATTTACGATCACGAAACCTGTGCCGGGGCACAACGGGGCGCGCGGCGATTTACGATCCGCTACATGTTGCAGCAACGACCGCTGACCGTGCTCACCAATCGCGTGCGACAACAGTCGGGCGCAATCGTGACCAAGGTCCTCGCCCGGCTGCGCGCTGAAGTACCCGACTATTTGCCCGTCGACGACGACAACGGCAAGACCGTTAGGGGCAACATCGCCGAGTACCTCGACGAAATGCTCGAATGGATCGACCGAGGCACTGACCCCGGCCACCACAGCTTCGACTCCGCCATTCATCACCGCGCCAGCCAAGGTCTGACGCAGTCAAGTCTGTTGCACGCGTACCGCCTCGGCGCGGCGACCATCTGGGACGAGCTCGCACGCCTGGCGGACACCGGGGAAATCGAAAAGGAAGCCCTCATCGCGGCGACACCGTCCATCTTCGCCTGGATGAACGCCAATTCGCTTCGCGCACACGCGGTTTTCCGCGAAATCGACATCCGCGACGCGCGACGCAACGAACAAGTTCGCGCCGCCCTGCTCGATACGGTCCTGTTCAACGAATCCAGCGTCGGGGCAGCGTTCTGGGACGCGGTCGCCGCCCTCGGTCTCCCGCGGACGGGGCAGCTCACGATCATCTCGGCAACCAGCGCTGAGCCTTCGGTGGAGCATTCGCCTCCCGACATCGAGACGCTGATCTCGGCGCACCCCGCGGTTCAGGACTCGTGGTTTCGTCTCACGTCCCACTCGCAATTGGGGGTCGTCTCGCTTCGACGAAACCGCGTGGACGCGCTGGACACCATCGCCGCTACCATCTGCACCGACATCCCCATCATGATTGGCCTCAGCAGCCCCTTCACCGACATCGCCGACTGTTCAAAAGCCCGCGCTCAAGCTCAAGTCGCTATGTCAGCCTCGTCGAAGAGTCGCCCGAGTACTCGCTACAACCGCGACGTCATCGCAGTCTTGCTCGCCAGCTCGCCAGACGCGGCCGCATCCGTCGTGACAACCACACTGGGACCGGTACTCGAGTTGCCAGCCGAGCGGCGCGAGCCACTCCTCACCACGGTCGACACCTGGCTACAGCGCGGCCAGTCCGTCTCGGCTACCGCCGACGAACTGCATTGTCACCGCAACACCATCAACTACCGATTGCGCCGATTCGCCGAACTCACCGGACGACCGCTGGCCGACAATTTCTGGCTGGCCCAAGTCGCAGTGGCACTGCAAGCTGCACGCACCTGGTAGAGAAACCGCGCGCGATCTGGACGACGCCTGGTCCCAAAGCGCCAAGCGCTCTGAAAATTGTTCGGGCAGCTCCCGACTGCCTCCGCGGTCCCGGGGCACGAGCTATTCGAACAACGCTCCATGAGCTCGCCAAGCCCTGCGCAAACTCCTCTCGTGCAGCGCCCGTTCAGAGAACGGCGTCGGCAAGGCGATCCACCTGATCGATGGCGCCGACGGAGGGATGAAAGATTAGCCCGTCGAAACCGAGGTCGCGGTAAGCGCGCACGGTGGCCGCCGCGTCCTCCGGGGTGGTCAGCATGTCGGCGACGTTGAGAGCCGCGTAGTCCGGTTTGAATCCGTAGTAGCGCTGCAGGTGCTCCCGGCCGAGTCGGACGGCTTCGTCACCACCGAACGCGAAGTTCACGCTGGCGTGCAGTCGCGGCTGCCCGGGCCGGCCCGCCTCCCGCCACGCCGCGCGTGCCCGATCGGCGAATGACGCCTGATTGTCGTAGTCGCGCAGGGCGCCGGCAGACCAGCCGTCACCCATCGTCACGACCCGGCGCATGGTCGCCTCCGACCGTCCCCCGAACAGAATGGGGATGCGCAACGGGCGCGGGCACAGCGCCTTGTCGCCGGTGACCGGCGTGGTGCGCCACGCCTCGCCCAACAATCCCACCGTCTCGTCCAGAACGCGCCCCCGCCGACGGAAGTCCACGCCAGCCGCCACATAGTCGTCGGTCCGGTTACCCACACCCAGACCCACCATCAGCCGGTTGTCGGTGACCTCCGCGATGGTGGCGAGCTGCTTGGCGAGCAGCGCGGCCGGATAGAGGGGTGCCAGCAAAACGTTTGTGATCAAACCGATTTCACTGGTCGCGCCTGCGGCGAGGGACAATGCGACGATCGAATCGAGGCTCTCGTAGACCAGCCGGTCGATGGTGGCCAGGCCCGCGAATCCCCGTTGTTCCGCCCGGCGGGACCAAGGCACCGTCAACGACCCGCGCACATGGGCGATGTGGCTCGGCAATCCGATTCCGAGTTGCATGGCGATCCTCCGCTATTTCGACTGCGCGGTCGGCTGATTGATGACATCGAAGGTCTCGTCGTAGCAGCCGTCGCGCGCGGCGAACCGTACACGCCGGGCGGCATCGACCACCACCTCGGTGGCGTCCGGCTCCGATCGCAACCACGAAATGACCTCGGCGACAAAGGAATCCAGCGTCATCACATGGCGCGCAGGTCCAAGACCACGCTGAATGCCTGTCTCCACCCGGGGCGGGACGATCTCGATCACCTGAACCGCCGTGTCGCGCAGCTGGTGGCGCAGCGACTCGGTGTAGGAGTGCAGCGCCGCTTTGGTCGCGCAATACGTCGGCGCGACCGCCTTGGGTACGAACGCAAGGGCGGAGGTGACGTTGATGATCGCGGCGTCCGGCTGCGTGAGCAGGGTGGGCAGCAGCGACGCGGTGAGTCTTAAAGGCCCGAGCAGGTTGACCGCCACGATCGCCTCCGCCGCGGTGGTGTCATCCGCCAGCAGGTTCTCGGTGCGCATGATTCCCGCGTTGTTGATCACGACGTTCAGCCCGGGATGGCGACGAGCCACCTCCGCGGCCAGCCGGCCGGCGCTGGTCGGGTCGCTTTGATCGAATTGCAGATGTTCCATGCCCGGGTTGGCGGCCACGGCGGCTTGCAGGACCTCGCGGCGCCGCCCCGCGATGATGATCCGGTTGCCCAGGCGGTGCAACGATTCGGCCAGGCCGCGGCCGATCCCACTGCCTCCCCCGGTCACCAGCACGACATTGCCCGTCAGCTCCATGGTGCAAGGCTGGCAGTACCGCTCACCAAACACCCAACTTGTGGCTCACACCGTCGAGAAACCCTCATCTATCGTCGGTATCTGCCTAACATTGCTCATGATCGATCCCCTGGACGGACAGATTCTCCATGCCCTCCAGATCTCGCCCAGGGTGTCCTTTCGGCGCATCGCCGAGGTTGTCGGGGCGAGCGAACAAACGGTTGCCCGCCGCTACCACCGTTTGCGCCGAAACGGAGTCGTGCGCGTCGTGGGGCTGGTGAATCCCGGGGTCGACGGCAATGGCGATTGGGCGCAGTGGGTGTGCCGGATACACGCCAAGCCCGATCGCATACCCCAGCTGGCCGACGCACTGGTCCGGAACCCGGACGTTTCCCACGCCAACGTCCTGTCGGGCTGGACCGACCTGGTCTGCACCATCCGGGCACCGCTCGGCGAGAGCCGCGAAGACATGCTGCTGCAACGACTTCCGCGCACGAGTTCGGTCATCGACATCGACATCGAGGTGGTGCTGCACACGTTCGGGCGACCCCCGACCGCGCCATGGACGGGCTACGGCCACAAGCTCAGCGCCGAACAGGCCGAACGAATCCTCGACGGTGCCGAGGCGGTGACAACCGGCCGGCCGTCGCCGCCGGCCAACGAGGACCGGCCCATGCTCAACGCGCTGGCCGACGACGGCCGCGCCCCCCACACGAGGCTGGCCGAACGCACGGGATGGTCGGTGGCGCGAGTGCGCAGACGCCTGGCGGCGATCGAGGCGGCCGGGGCGTTGCTGTACGACGTCGACGTGCTTCCCGAGCGGCTCGGTTACCACCTCAGCGCCATGCTGTGGCTGACCGTCGCGCCCCGACACGTTCAGCGCGTCGGGGAACAGATCGCCGCGCACGATCAGGTCGCCTTCGCCGCCGCCGTCAGCGGTAGGAAGAACCTGATGGCCGTGGTCATCTGCCGTGACGTCCGCGACCTGTATGCCTACCTTGCCAACCACCTCGGAGCCATCGAGGAGGTCCTCACCTACGAGGTCAGCACCCGCACCCAGCGACTCAAGCAGCACGGATCCGTCATCGCGCACGGACGGCTGATGAACCCCACCCCATCTCGCGTTCCGCGCGGATCGGCGTCGGCGCGCGACAGCCGAGTCGTAGAGTGAGCGACGACCGTGTCGTACCCACGACGGCTGCGAGGCACCATGACCGAACGCATCGAGGTTCAGCGCACCATCGCGGCGGGGGCGCCGGACATCTTCGCCGTGCTCTGCGACCCGCAGGGCCACGTCGCGATCGACTCGTCGGGGATGCTGCAGGACGCGGACGGGCATCCGGTGAGCGGCGTCGGCGACCGGTTCGTGGTGCACATGGACCGCGAGGCACTGAACGACTTTCCGCAATTCGGTAAATACGACGTCACCGTCGACATCACCGAATTCGAACCGGATCGCCTGATCGCCTGGACGGTTCTCGGGCAAATCCAGCCACCGATCGGCCACGTCTACGGTTATCAGCTCCAGCCGACCGACGACGGCTCGGGAACGGTCGTCACCTCGTTCTACGACTGGTCGAACATCGACCCGAAGTGGCGAGAAGCCGGAATTTTCCCGATCCTGTCCGAGGGTGCGTTGCGGGCGACTTTGGGAATTCTCGACCGCACGGTCCGCCGCGGTTATCCACGCGGGTAGTTCCCGGCGCGCACTCAATTCGCGACGCGGTTTTGTCGCGCATTCGGGTGGGTATCACGTCGGGGCCCCTCAAGAAAGGACCTGACATGTTGCACTCGGTGATTGTGGCGAGTTCGGACCCAATCGCGGCGGGTTTTATCCTGCGCGGCATCAAGGGGATTTTCGTCGCCATCGGCAGCGTGATCGCCGCAATTGTGTGCGCACTAATCGCAATGATGAAGGGACGCAATCCGCTGGGCTGGGGAATTCTCGGCCTGTTCTTCTCGATCCTCACGTTGATCGTCGTCATCGTCATTCCAAGCAAGAAAAGCTGACGCGTCCCCGTCCCCGATCCACTTCGGGAACCGGGCGGTTCGGGGGTATATTGCGGCATGCGGTTCATCTATGTCGCCACGGCAGTCGGCATGGCCATCGGGGTGCCGATGGCGGCAACGCCAGCCCACGCCGATACGGGCGTGGATGGCTACGTTCATTGCATCGGAGGCGACGCGAAGCCCCCGCCGCCCGGAGTATCCGCAGAAAACTGGTTTCCCAGCGTCCTGGTGATAGCGACGGATTTCAATGGCGGTGTGCCTTCCGCCCAAATCGTCCAGCGATTAGTGGATATGGGAGTCAAGCCGGACGACGCCGCCACCCGAGTGCGGTGCTTTGTGGCCAACCAGCCACACTGACGCGAACACCCCGGCGGCATCGCCGCCGGGCGGATGGCCGCGGTTAGCGGTGCAGAGACGAAAGCACCTCGGTCACAACGGAATCCATGGCCACGGGCACCTGCTCCCCGGTGGCGAGGTCCTTCACCCCGACCGTGCCGGACTCGATGTCCCGGTCCCCCAGGACCAGCGCGATGCGGGCACCGGAACGGTCGGCCGCGCGCATCGCCCCCTTGAGGCCGCGGTCGCCGTAGGCCATGTCGACGCGGACGCCGGAGGCGCGCAGCTGCGCGGCCAGCACCGCCAGCCTCAGCTTGGCCTGCTCGCTCAGCGGCACACCGAACACGTCGCAGCGCGTCGTCTGCCCGACGCTCTTGCCCTCGGCGCGAAGCGCCAGCAGCGTGCGGTCCACGCCGAGCCCGAACCCGATGCCCGACAGGTCCTGCCCACCGAGTTCGTGCATCAGGCCGTCGTAGCGGCCGCCCCCGCCGATGCCGGATTGGGCGCCCAGCCCGTCGTGCACGAACTCGAAGGTGGTCTTGGTGTAGTAGTCCAGCCCACGCACCATGCGCGGGTTGATCACATAGGGCACCCCGAGCGCGTCCAGGTGGGCCAGCACGGTGTCGAAGTGCTGCTTGGCGACGTCGGAGAGGTGATCCAGCAGCACCGGCGCGTCAGCCGTCATGGCCCGCACCCCGGGCCTCTTGTCGTCGAGCACCCGCAACGGGTTGATCTCGGCGCGCCTGCGGGTCTCGGCGTCGAGGTCGAGCCCGAACAGGAACTCCTGCAACAGTTCCCGGTATTGCGGCCGGCAGCTGTCGTCGCCCAGCGAGGTGATCTCCAGGCGGAAGCCGTCCAGCCCCAGCGAGCGGAAGCCGGCGTCGGCGACGGCGATCACCTCGGCGTCCAGCGCCGGGTCGTCGACGCCGATCGCCTCCACGCCGACCTGCTGCAGCTGCCGATAGCGGCCGGCCTGCGGACGTTCGTAGCGGAAAAACGGCCCGGCATAACAGAGTTTGACCGGCAACGCGCCGCGGTCCAGGCCGTGCTCGATCACCGCGCGCACCACGCCGGCGGTGCCCTCCGGCCGCAACGTGACCGAACGGTCGCCGCGGTCGGCGAACGTGTACATCTCCTTGGACACCACATCGGTGGATTCGCCGACGCCACGGGAGAACAGGCCGGTGTCTTCGAAGATGGGCAACTCGACGTCGCCGTAGCCGGCCCGTCGGGCGGCGCCCAGCAACCCGTCCCGCACGGCCACGAACTGCGCCGAGTCCGGCGGGACGTAGTCCGGCACCCCCTTGGGGGCGGAAAACGCCGAGAACTCCGTCACGGGCTCAGGCCTTCGATGAACGGGTTGAACCGCCGCTCGGCGCCGATGGTGGTGGCATTGCCATGCCCCGGCAGCACCACCGTGTCGTCGTCGAGCACCAGAAGTTTCTCCACGATCGAGGTCAACAGGTCACGGCCGCTCCCGCCGTGCAGATCGGTGCGGCCCACCGAGCGCTCGAACAGGGTGTCGCCGGTGAACACTAAGTCTTTCCCGTCTTTCGTCGCCCCGACCACCCGGAAGACGACCGACCCGCGCGTATGGCCCGGCGTGTGGTCGACGTTGACCGTGACGCTGCCCAGGTCGAGCTTGTCGCCGTCCCGGTCCAGCTCGACGACCTGCCTGGGCTCGCGGAAGAAGGCGCCCGCCACCAGCTGCGCCACCCGCGGACCCAGGCCGTAGATCGGGTCTTTCAGCATGAACCGGTCCTCGGGGTGGATGTAGGTCGGGCAGCCGTACGTGTCGGACACCTTCTGCGCGGACCACATGTGGTCGATGTGGCCGTGGGTGAGCAACACCGCGGCCGGGGTCAGCCGATTCTCGTCGAGGGTGCGCCGCAACCAGCCCATCACCCGCTGCCCCGGATCCACGATGACGGCGTCCGTCCCGGGCCGCTCGGCCAGCACGTAGCAGTTGCACTGCAACATGCCGGCGGGGAATCCGGTGATCAACACGGTTCCCAGTTTCCCACGGGCCCCACTTGACACCGGTCGCGGCGCCCACATTAGCCTGAGCTGGCCACCGACGCCTTTGCGGGCCCCAAGACCGACCAACCATGGAGGCATACGGCCGTGCCCACCAATGAACAGCGACGTGCCAACGCCAAGCGCAAGCTGGAGCGCCAACTGGAGCGCCGCGCCAGGCAAGCCAAGCGGCGCCGGATCGTGTTGATCGCCGCCGGCTCGCTCGCGGCCGTGGCGGTGGTCGTCGCCGTGGTGCTCACGGTCATCAACACCAAACACGAGCACAAGAGCAACACCGCCGCGAGCACCACCTCCTCCGCCCCCACCAGCTCCCCGGAGTCGACGACGCCCGCCGGACCGACGCCGCCCGTTCCACCGCTGCCGGCGTTCAAGCCGTCGGCCGACCTGGGCGCCAACTGCCAGTACCCGGCGTCACCGCAACCGGCCGCCAAGCAGGTCAAGCCGCCGCGCACCGGCAAGGTGCCGACCGACCCGGCCCAGGTGAGCGCCAGCATGGTGACCAATCAGGGCCGCATCGGACTGATGCTCGCGAACAACGAATCACCTTGCACGGTAAACAGTTTCGCGAGCCTGATCGGCCAGAAGTACTTCGACAACACCAAGTGCCACCGGCTTACCACTTCACCGGATCTGGGCGTCCTGCAATGCGGCGACCCCAAGGGCGACGGCACCGGCGGTCCGGGCTACCAATTCGCCAACGAATACCCGACCGACCAGTACCCGCCGAACGACCCGAATGCGCAGCAGCCCGTGCTCTACCCGCGCGGCACGCTGGCGATGGCCAACGCCGGCCCCGGCACCAACGGCAGCCAGTTCTTCATGGTGTACAAGGACTCCCAGCTACCGCCCCAATACACCGTGTTCGGCACCATCCAGCCCGACGGGCTGGCCACGCTGGACAAGATCGCCAAGGCCGGCGTCGCCGGCGGCGGTGAGGACGGCGCACCGGCCTCCGACGTCACCATCACGTCGCTGCTCCTGGACTAGCAGCCAAACACCGCAACGCCGACGCTGATTCGCGCGACCTGCGGGCGGTCCACCGCTTAAGGTCGTCGGGTGGGGTCCGAGTCTTTCGGGCATTACCAATTGCTGGACGTCCTGGGGCGCGGCGGCATGGGGCAGGTCTATCGCGCCTACGACGCCGCCACCGATCGGGTCGTGGTCCTGAAGGTGCTGCCCCCGAACCTGGCCGAGGATCAGGAGTTTCAACAACGATTCCGCCGCGAGGCGCGCATCGCGGCGAGCCTCAACGACCCGCACGTAGTGCCCATCCACGGCTACGGCGAGATCGACGGTCGGCTCTATGTCGACATGCGGCTGATCGAGGGCCGCGACTTGCTGCAGTACATCGACGAAAACGGAGGACGGCTCAGTCCCGAGCGCGCGGTCGCCGTGATCGAACAGGTTGCCGCGGCCCTCGATAGCGCCCACCAGGTCGGTCTGGTCCACCGCGACATCAAGCCGAAGAACATCTTGGTCACCAACGCGCGCGACTTCGTCTACCTGATCGACTTCGGCATCGCCCGCACCGTGGCCGACACCGCGCTCACGCAGACGGGACACACGATGGGGACCGTCGCCTACATGGCACCCGAACGGTTCAGGGGCACAACGGATCACCGCGCCGACGTCTATTCGTTGGCCTGCGTGCTGCACGAATGCCTCACCGGCAAGCGTCCCTACGCCGGCGACAGCCTCGAGGAACAACTCCACGCGCACCTGAACGTCCCCCCGCCGCGACCGTCGACCACGTCAGCCGGCGTGCCACCGGCCCTCGACGCGGTGGTCGCCCGTGGAATGGCCAAAGACCCCGAACACCGCTACCAGTCGGCGATGGAACTCGCCGAGGCCGCCAGAGCGGCTCTGGCCGGTGCGCCCATGACGTCGAGCCCCCCGCCGCCGGTGCCCCCGGCCGGCCCGCCGCCGACGCAGGACTTCCCCCCGACGGGCGCCCATCCCTCACCGCAACCGCCCTATCGGCCACCCACCCAGTCCCGGCGCCTGCTGCTGGGCATCGTCGGCGCGTCGGCGCTGGCCCTGGCCGCGGTGGTGGCGTTGGTCATCGCGCTGGTCACCCAGGACGACCGCTCGGCCAACACCGCGGCGTCGGCCGCCCCGAGCCGCGCCCGGGTGCCGGGCAGGCAGGGATCGAACCCAGGCCCGTCCACGCCGGCGACGGCGACGGTGCCACCGCTGCCGGCGTTCGCGCCGCCGGCCGACCTGGGCGCCAACTGCCAGTATCCGAGCGCGCCGGACGCCGTCGTCAAGCCCGTCAACCCGCCGCCGGCCGGCCGGGTCTCCACCGACCCTCCGCAGATCCCGGCCACCCTTTCCACGAACTTCGGTGACATCGGCATCCAGCTGAGCAACTACGAATCCCCGTGCACGGTCAACAGCTTCGTCAGCCTGGCCAAGCAGCAATTCTTCGACAACACGCAGTGCGCGCGGCTGATCGACTCCACCGACGGGGGATCGCTGCTGTGCGGCGGGCCGGAGTCCGACGGCTCCGGCGGCCCCGGCTATCAATTCGCCGACGAATACCCCACCGACCAGTACCCCGCCGGGGATCCCGCCCTGCGGGCGACCGTGATGTACCCGCGCGGCACCGTGATCATGGCCACCGACGGACCCAACACCAACGGCAGCCAATTCTCCCTGGTTTTCCGGGACTCGGAGCTGGCTCCGCAGAGCACGGTGTTCGGCACCATCACCGAGGCGGGCCTGGCGGTCCTCGACAAGATCACCCAGGCGGGTATCGCGGGCAACCGGCAGAGCGGGGCGCCCACCAATCCGGTCACCATCAACTCTGTGCGCATCGGCTAGCGGAGTCGCCGGCGGGGCCGTCAGGCCGCCTCAGGCGGCGGAGGTCACGCGGTAGACGTCGAACACGCCTTCGACGTTGCGCACCACGTTGAGCAGGTGCCCGAGGTGCTTGGGGTCACCCATCTCGAAGGTGAACCGGCTGATCGCCACCCGGTCGTTGGAGGTGGTGACCGACGCCGACAGGATGTTGACCTTCTCGTCGGCCAGCACCCGCGTGACGTCGGAGAGCAAGCGGTGCCGGTCGAGCGCCTCGACCTGGATGGCCACCAGGAACACCGACGACGGCGACGGCGCCCAGTGCACCTCGATGATGCGCTCGGACTGCTGCTGCAACGACGCGGCGTTGGTGCAGTCGGTGCGGTGCACGCTCACTCCCCCGCCGCGGGTGACGAAGCCCATGATCGCGTCGCCCGGCACCGGCGTGCAGCACTTGGCCAGCTTGGACAGCACGCCTGGGGCGCCGGGCACCGAGACCCCGACGTCGTCGCTGCTGCGCGGGCGCCGCAGCATGGTCGTCGGCGTCGACCGTTCGGCGAGATCCTCCTCGGCCTGGTCGATCCCGCCGAGCTCGGCGAGCAGCCGCTGCACGACGTGGCGCGCCGACACGTGCCCCTCGCCGATCGCGGTGTAGAGCGCGGACACGTCCGCGTAGTGCAGTTCACGGGCCACCGCGGCCATGGATTCACCATTGACCAAGCGCTGCAAGGGAAGTCCGCCGCGGCGCACCTCGCGCGCCATCGCCTCTTTGCCCGCCTCCAGCGCCTCCTCGCGGCGCTCCTTGGCGAACCACTGCCGGATCTTGGCCTTCGCGCGCGGCGACACCACGAACTGCTGCCAGTCGCGTGATGGGCCGGCGTTGGGCGCCTTCGACGTGAAAACCTCGACGACTTCGCCGTTTTCCAGCTTCCGCTCCAGCGCCACCAACCGGCCGTTGACCCTGGCGCCGATGCACCGGTGGCCGACCTCGGTGTGTACGGCGTAGGCGAAGTCCACCGGCGTCGAGCCGTTCGGCAGCGTGATGACGTCACCCTTGGGCGTGAACACGAAGATCTCTTGTACCGCAAGGTCGTAACGCAGCGACTCCAGGAACTCGCCGGGGTCGGCGGCCTCCCGCTGCCAGTCGAGCAGTTGCCGCATCCACGCCATGTCGTCGATCTCGGCGGCGGCGTGCGGATGCGGAAGACCGTTGCGCCCCTTGGCCTCCTTGTACCGCCAGTGCGCGGCGATGCCGTACTCGGCGGTGCGGTGCATGTCGCGGGTGCGGATCTGCACCTCCAGCGGCTTGCCCTCCGGCCCGACGACCGTGGTGTGCAGCGACTGGTAGACGCCGTAACGGGGCTGGGCGATGTAGTCCTTGAACCGCCCCGCCATCGGCTGCCACAGCGAATGCACCACGCCGACAGCGGCATAGCAGTCCCGGATCTCGTCGCACAGGATCCGGATGCCCACCAGGTCGTGGATGTCGTCGAAGTCGCGTCCCTTGACGATCATCTTCTGGTAGATCGACCAGTAGTGCTTCGGGCGTCCCTCCACCGTCGCCTTGATCTTCGAGGCGTTCAGGGTGTTGGTGATCTCGGCGCGCACCTTGGCCAGATAGGTGTCCCGGGACGGCGCGCGGCCGGCGACCAGCCGGACGATCTCGTCGTACTTCTTGGGATGCAGGATCGCGAAGGACAGGTCTTCCAGCTCCCACTTGACGCTTGCCATGCCGAGACGATGCGCAAGGGGCGCAATGACTTCCAGCGTCTCGCGGGCCTTGCGGGCCTGCTTCTCCGGCGGCAGGAAGCGCATGGTGCGCATGTTGTGCAGCCGGTCGGCGACCTTGATCACCAGCACCCGGGGGTCGCGGGCCATGGCGGTGATCATCTTGCGGATGGTCTCGCCTTCGGCGGCGCTGCCCAGCACCACCCGGTCCAGCTTGGTCACGCCGTCGACGAGGTGGGCCACCTCGTCGCCGAATTCTTCGGACATCTGCTCGAGCGTGTAGCCGGTGTCCTCGATGGTGTCGTGCAACAGCGCGGCCACCAAAGTGGTGGTGTCCATGCCCAATTCGGCCAGGATGTTCGCGACGGCCAACGGGTGGGTGATGTAGGGATCGCCGGAGTGGCGCAACTGCGTGGCGTGCCGCTGGTCGGCAACCTCGAAGGCGCGCTGCAGCAGCGAGAGGTTGGCCTTCGGATAGACCTCCCGGTGCACCGCGACGAGCGGCTCCAGCACCGGGTTGACCGCGTTGCGCTGGGCGGTCATCCGCCGCGCCAGCCTGGCACGGACCCGCCGCGACGCGCTGCTCGGGGCCTTCAGCGTCTCGGTCGGCGGCTCCAGGGGCTCGGCGGCCTGCGCCGTGGTCGGCTCACCGACCAACAGGGCGTCGCCGACGTCGGTGGGCGCGTCAAGCGCCTGCGCCGCGCTCTTGTCGTCCGCCACGTTGGTCACCTCCGACCTCGAGGATATCGTGCAGCGGGCCGGGCTAGACGCGACTGAGGCTGTGCACCGGCAACTCCGCCACGGCCTGACGCCCCCCGAGCGCGGTCAGCTCCAGGATCACGGCTGCTGCGATCACGGTGGCGCCGGTGCGCTCGAGCAACCGGGCGGCCGCGGCGAGGGTGCCCCCGGTGGCCAGCACGTCGTCGATGATCACGACGTGGCGGCCGCGCAGGTCGATGCCGTCGGCGGGGATTTCCAGCGTGGCGCTGCCGTACTCCAGGTCGTAGTGCTCGGCGTGCACCGGCGGCGGCAGCTTTCCGCCCTTGCGGATCGCCAGCACCCCGGTGCGCAGCCGGTCGGCGACCGCTGCCGCGGCCAGGAACCCGCGCGAGTCGATTCCGGCCACCAGGTCGGCCCCGGAGGCGATCTCGGCCAGCGCGTCGGTGACCGCCGTCAAGCCTCGCGGGTCGGCGAACACGGGGGTGAGGTCCTTGAACTGGACCCCCGGCTTGGGAAAGTCCGACACCTCGCGCAGCAGCGAGGCGATCACGCCGGCCACCGGCGCGCTTCCGCCGACACTCGTCACGGGAGCCTCATTGAACGAGGGCCCATCGGTCCATGTTCCAGCCCGCGCCCCAGCGCGTCGGATTCTTGCTCACGGCGTACATCTTCTTCGACATCAACAGAGTGCGTTGCTGCCGGTAGAGGGGCAAGGTCGGCATGTCACCCCACAGTATCGGCGCCGCCTCGCCCAGCAGCCCGACCCGCTCGGCGGGGTCGGCCGAGACCGCCAGCGCCCCGATCGCACTGTCGACCTGCGGGTTCGCGTAACCCGACAGGTTGTTGCCGTTGCCGCTGTGCAGGTCGTAGGCATCCATGGCCGACGACCCCGTCGACCCGCTGCCGGTGGCCCCGCCGGTGCTGGCCAAGAGAACGTCGATCTTGCCGTCCCGAAGCGCTTGGGGACCCGACGTGTCGAGGGAGACGTTGGCGACGGTGATGCCGGCCGCGGCGCAGGATTTGGTGATCACCCCGACGTTGACCGCAAGCCGCGCGTTGGGCCCGTGGTAGCCGATGCGCACCGTCAACGGCGCGCCACCGAGCGCGTCGCGGGCGGCGCCCGGGTCCGCTTTGCCGAACTGGGCGGCCTCGGCGGCACCGTCACCGGCCGTCGCCGGGTCGTCGGCGGCCGGGTTCAGGCGGGAATTGGCGATCGGCACCCCGGCATCGCGGGCAAGCGTGTCGCGCGGCGTGCACAGCGCCAGCGCGCGCCGGGCCTTGGGCTGCGAGAGCGGCCCCTGCGGCGCGAAGATCAGCTGCTCGATGCCGGCTGAGGGCGAATCGGCGCGGTCGTAGTTGTCCGGTGTGGTCAGCGTTCCCGACGATCCCGCCGCCACGTCGACCACGTCGACGCTGCGGTTGTTGACCCGGTCCTGGATGTCCGGTCCCTGCGGCCAGACGGTGATCCGCTTGGTGACCGCCCTGGGGCCCCACCATCGGTCGTTCGCGACGAGCACCACCGCGCCGCCGTCGAGGATGCGCTCGATCCTGTACGGCCCCGACGACGGGAAGTTCTTCAGGTCCAGTCCGGGCTTGAGGTCCCAGATGGTGTTCCACAGCCGGGCGATCTGCTGCACGAGCGGGGCGTTGTTGCTCAGCAGGGCGGCGGTCACGTCGATGTGGAGTTGGTCGGCGATGACGTGCGACGGCATCAGCGACGTGGCGGTGAACAGCTGGTTGTAGTCGACGATTCCGCGATCGGGAATGAACGACACCCGGGCCTTCTTCTGCCCCGGCATGCATTCGACGTTGGCGATGTCGACGTAACCGGCCTGGGTTGCCGCATTGAATTCGGGGTACCTGCCGGACTGGGCCGCCCATGCCAGCACCAGGTCGTCGCAGGTCGCCGGCTTTCCGTCGGAATAGACGGCGTTGTCGGCGATCTGATAGTCGAGCACCAGCGGTGAACCGCTCACCACCGACACGGTGCCGAAGTCACGGTCGGCGACGGTCTGCCCGTCCGGGCCGTGGTAGCTGAAGCCGACGAGGGTGCGGGCGAACGCCTGCGCCCCGGCCGACGCGGCGCCGACGACGGTGTTGGTGTTGTAGGTGACCAGCGGGCCGTCGACCACGTAGTCGATCTGGGAGGCGGCGCTGCCGGAGCATGCGACCAGCGTGACGGCAGCCACGAGCATTGCGGCCAATCCGATAGCGCCTGCAGCGAGGCGATACCTGGTGGCCATGGCGACTACCGCCGGCCGGCGTTTCGCTTGCCGCTCGGACGCCGGGTTCCGGTCGGGCGCACCGGACGCGCACCCGGTGCCGGTTTGTTGGGCTTGTCGGAGGGGGCGGAGACCGTCGCGGCCGGCGGCGACGACGACTCGTCGCCGACGGGCTTCGCCTCCTCGGCGGGCTCGGGCCCGGCCTTGCGGCGCCGCGTGACGCGACGCGTGTGCGTCCGCACCAGCTCGGTCCGCTCACGCAGCGTGACCAGCAGCGGAGTGGCGAAGAAGATCGACGAGTAGGTGCCGACCAGGATGCCGACCAGCTGCACCAGCGCCAGGTCCTTCAGCGTGCCGACGCCCAGCAACCACACCGCCACGACCATCAGCGCGAGCACCGGCAGCACCCCGATCAGGCTGGTGTTGATCGAGCGCATGAACGTCTGGTTGATCGCCAGGTTGGCCTGCTCGGCGAAGGTGCGCCGGGTGGTGTGCTGGAAGCCGTGCGTGTTCTCCTCGACCTTGTCGAACACGATGACGGTGTCGTACAGGGAGAAACCGAGGATGGTCAGCAGGCCGATGACGGTGGCCGGGGTGACTTCGAAACCGACCAGCGAGTAGACCCCCGCGGTCACGGTCAGGTCGAAGACCATGGTCGTCAGCGCGGAGATGGCCATGTACCGCTCGTACCGCACCGTGATGTACAGGCTGACCAACGCCAGGAACACCACCAACGCGATCAGCGCCTTGTTGGTGATCTGGTCGCCCCACGTCTCCGACACCGCCGCGTCGCTGATGGCCTGCTTACTGGGCTTGCCGTCGGCGCCCTTCGGCTGGAAGGCATCGAAAAGGGCGTTGCGCAGCTTGGACGTCTGGTCGTTGGACAGGGTTTCGGAGCGGATCTGCACCGTGGCCGAGGCGCCGTTGCCGACGATCACCGCGGACTCCGGGTCACGCCCGATGGTCTTCCGGAAGACGTCGGACACGGCGGCCGTGGTGACGGTGCCGGACGAGCCGGCCGTGGGCATCGACACCGTGGTGCCGCCGTTGAAGTCGATCCCGAACGTGAAGCCCCGCAACACGATGCTGACCAGGGCGACGGCGACGATCGCCCCGCTGATCCCGTACCAGAGGCGGCGCCGGCCGATCACCTCGAAAGCGCCGGTGCCGGTGTAGAGCCGCGCGAGGAAGCTGTGCCGCGGTTGCGCGATGGCGGTGTCGGAGGCCGGCTCCACCGCGCCGGCTTCGGTGATCTCGGTCGCTTCCGTCGCGTCGGTCTGACCCTCGCCTTTGGAGGCCATCACGCTCCCCGTCCCGTCTTGACATGCGCCGCGGCCCGGCGCTCGCGGGCCACCTGCTGAATCGCGCCGAGGCCGTTGTACGCGGGTTTCGCCAACGTCGGCGACTTGGACGCCAGGTAGACGAGCGGCCAGGTCACCAGGAACACGACCACGACGTCGAGGATCGTGGTGAGGCCCAACGTGAAGGCGAATCCCCGCACCTGGCCGATCGCCAGGGCGTACAGCACGGCGGCGGCCAGGAAGGTGACGGCGTTGCCCGACACGATGGTCTTGCGGGCCCGCACCCAGCCTCGCGGCACCGCCGATCTAAACGATCGGCCTTCCCGGATCTCGTCTTTGATTCGTTCGAAGAACACCACGAACGAGTCCGCCGTGGTGCCGATACCGATGATCAGACCCGCGATACCCGCGAGGTCCAATGTGTAGTTGATCTGCCGCCCGAGGATCACCAAGATCGCGAAAATCATTGCGCCCGAAGCGGTCAGGGACAGCGCCGTGAGCAGGCCCAGCACCCGGTAATACAGCAACGAATACAGCAACACCAGCACCAGGCCGATCGCACCCGCGATCAGCCCCGCCCGCAGCGAGGTCAATCCCAGTGTGGCCGAGACGGTTTGGGCCTCCGAGGCCTCGAAGGACAGGGGCAAGGAGCCGTATTTCAAGACGTTGGCGAGCTGCTTGGCGGTCGCGGCGGTGAAGGGCGGATCACCGCCGGTGATCTGGGTCCGGCCGCCGGGAATGGCCTCCTGGATCATCGGGGCGCTGACCACCTGGGAGTCCAGCGTGAAGGCGGTCTGGGTGCCGATGTGCGCGGCGGTGAAGTCCGCCCAGGTGTTGGCCGCCGCGGGCTTGAACTGCACGTCCACCACATAACCGATGCCGCGCTGGTTCATGCCCGAGGTGGCGTCCTGGATCTGGTCGCCGCTGATGATCGACGGCGCCAGCAGGTAGGCCACCTTGTGGTCGGTCGAACACGTCACCAGCGGCAGGTTCGGGTCGTCGTTGCCGGCGAGGATGTCCTCTTTGTCGCAGCGGGTGGCCTGGAACTGCAGCGCGAGGAACTGAACGCCCTGGCGGGTGCTCTGGCGCCACTTCTTCTCGTCGGCGATGCGCTCGGCGAGTTCCTTGCGCGGGTCCGGCGGTGCGGGCTGGTCAGCCGGGGGGACGTCCGCCGGCGGGGCGTTGCCGGCCGGCGCGGGGCTTGGCGTAATGATTGCAGGGCTCCAGCGTGACCACCGCGGTCCCGCCGACCGCCAGTCGGC
>NZ_LZJG01000332.1:0-4427 GCF_001667785.1 Mycobacterium sp. E3247
GGTCGTGGCATCCAGCTCCACCTTGCGCACGCGAACGATCTCCGGGGTCACCTCGACGCATTCGTCCTGCGCGCAGAACTCCATGGCCTGTTCCAGGTCGAGCTCGAGCGGCTTGGCCAGGGTCTCGATGACGTCCGCCGTCGACGACCGCATGTTGGTGAGCTTCTTCTCCCGGGTGACGTTGATGTCGAGATCCTCTGCGCGCGGGTTGATTCCGACGACCATGCCCTCGTAGGTGTCCTGGCCGGGTTCGACGAAGAACTGGCCCCGGTCGGCAAGCTGAATCAGCGCGAACGGCGTGATGGTTCCGGCGCGATCGGAGACCAGCGAACCGGTGTGGCGGGCCCGGATCTCCCCCGCCCACGGCCGGTAGCCGTCGAACACGGCGTTGGCGATCCCGGTGCCGCGCGTGATGGTCAGGAAATCGGTGCGGAACCCGATCAGGCCGCGGCTGGGCACGATGAAATCCATCCGGACCCAGCCTGCGGCGTGGTTGGTCATCTCCTCCATGCGGCCCTTGCGGGCGGCCATCAGCTGGGTGATCGCGCCGACGAACTCTTCCGGGCAGTCGATGGTCATCGCCTCGAACGGCTCATGCAGCTTGCCGTCGATCGTGCGGGTCACCACCTGCGGCTTGCCGACGGTGAGCTCGAAACCCTCGCGGCGCATCTGCTCGACCAGCACCGCCAGGGCGAGCTCGCCGCGGCCCTGCACCTCCCACGCGTCGGGCCGGCCGATGTCGACGACCCGGATCGACACGTTGCCCACCAGCTCCTGGTCGAGCCGGCCGCGCACCATCCGCGCGGTCAGCTTGTGGCCCGATACCTTGCCCGCCAGCGGCGACGTGTTGGTGCCGATCGTCACCGAGATCGCGGGCTCGTCGACGGTGATCCGCGGCAGCGCGTGGGCGTGTTCGGGGTCGGCCAGGGTGTCGCCGATCATGATCTCGGGCAGGCCGGCGACCGCCACGATGTCGCCGGCCACGGCCTCGTCGGTGGGGCTGCGCTCGACGCCCTCGGTGGCGAGCAGTTCGGTGATCTTGGCGCTGGTGATCACGGGCAGGCCGTCGACCTCCCGCATCCAGGCGACCTGCTGGCCCTTGCGCAGTTTGCCGTTGTAGATGCGGATCAGCGCGAGCCGGCCGAGAAACGCCGACGCGTCGAGGTTGGTCACCAACGCCTGTAGCGGCGCCTCGGCGTCACCGGACGGCGCCGGGATGTGCTCCATCAGCACGTCGAACAACGGGTCCAGGTTGTCGCCAGAAGGCACCTCGCCGTTGGCGGGCTGTTCGGTGCTCGCAATGCCGGCCCGGCCGGACGCGTACAGCGTCGGCAGGCCCAGCGCGTGCTCGGCCGCCTTGGCGGCCTCGTCGTCGAGGTCGGAGGCGACGTCGAGCAGCAGGTCGTGGCTGGCCTCCACCACCTCGGCGATGCGCGCGTCGGGCCGGTCGGTCTTGTTGACGACGAGAATCACCGGCAGGTGCGCGGCCAGCGCCTTGCGCAGCACGAACCGCGTCTGCGGCAACGGCCCCTCGGACGCGTCGACCAGCAGCAACACCCCGTCCACCATGGACAGGCCGCGCTCCACCTCCCCGCCGAAGTCGGCGTGCCCGGGAGTGTCGATCACGTTGATGACCGTCACCGTTCCGTCCGGGTTGTGGCGATGCACGGCGGTGTTCTTGGCCAGGATGGTGATGCCCTTTTCTTTTTCGAGGTCACCGCTGTCCAAGATGCGTTCCTGGGTGTCGTCGCCGCGGTGGTGCAGCGCCCCCGACTGCCGCAGCATCGCGTCCACCAGGGTCGTTTTGCCGTGGTCGACGTGGGCGACGATGGCGACGTTACGGAATGGCACGTCGGTGATTGTGGCAGCGGGGGGCATGACAAAGCGAACTGGCAGGCGGGCGAGCGCCCGGTCCGGTGTGCGTCGGGGGCGGCCCGCCGCGGCGCGTCGCCGCCCTGAGCGCACCCGGAAAGCCCTCAGCGCACACCCGGCGGCCGGCCCGCCTACCAGCCCCTTCGGCGGGGCGCCGCGCCGACCAGTTCGCCCTGTCCGGCCTCGTCGCGGCTGCGGTAGACGATGTAGGGCCGGAACAGGTAGGCGACAGGCGCGCTCAAGACGTGCACCAGCCGGGTGAACGGCAGCAGCGTGAACAGCACCATGCCGATCAGCGCGTGCAGCTGGTAGTCCAGCGGCGCGTTGATCATCACTTCGCCGTGCGGTTGCAGGATCCAGATCCGGCGGAACCACAGGCCGACCGTGTAGCGGTAATGGAACTCGCCGCCGTGCGGGCCGGTGCCGATCAGGTCGCAGTACAGGCCCACCACGATGGCCAGCACCAGCACCACATACATCACCTTGTCGCTGCGCGTGGTCGCCATGGACACCGCCGGGCGGGTGAACCGCCGGTAGATCAGCAGCCCGATTCCGGCCAGGGCCGCAAAGCCCGCCAGTGATCCGGCGATGACCGCCTGCAGGTGATAGGCGTGGTCGCTCAGCTTCAACATGTGCGTCACCCGCGGCGGGATGAACAAGCCCATCACGTGCCCGGCGAAAACCGCGAGGATGCCGAAGTGAAACATCGGGCTGGCGATCCGCAGCAGCCGCGACTCGTAGATCTGCGAGGAGCGGGAGGTCCAGCCGAACTTGTCGTAGCGGTAGCGCCACCAGGTGCCGACGATCAACACCGTCAGGGTGACGTACGGCGCGATATCCCAGAACAGTACGTTGCTAAACACTCCGCGCTCCTCCTTCGCGTCGGGGCGGTACCGTCAAGTCAAAGGGTTGCAGCCCAACGGCTTCCGCGGGCGGCCCGGCCTTCGCCAGGCGCTCAGCGCGGCGCACGTCGGAGTCGGTCGCGGCGGGCAGCGTCGCGCACACCGCCGCCACGCTGGGCTCGTAGGGCGACTTCGCGTCGGCGAGGGCGCCGCGCAGCACGTCGATGGGGACCCGGTGCGCGGTCAGCAGCCGCCGCCCCACCTCGGGGTCGACGGTGGCGGCGAACTCGAGCACGACGGGCAGGTGATCGGGCGCCTCGGCGCGCGGCGGCGCCACCCCCGATTGCCGGTAGGCGGTGGCGAACTCCAGCATCTCCCGGCCACGGTTGCGGGTATCCCCGGCGGTCCAGTACGTCAGGTACATCGTGCAGTGGCGCCGCATGTCGAACGTCGCGACGTAGTCCATCGCCGCGGCCATCGGCTCGCGGGCGCGCAGCGCGGCCACGGTCTGGCCGAGCAGCTCCGCCGCGGGCCCGTTGAGGTGAGCGAGCAGCTCCCCGACGGTGCTCAGCCGAGCCGGCAGCTCGTCGTCGGGGTAAGCCAACAGCAACGACGCCGACTGCCACACCAGTCGGTCCTGCAGGGTGTCGGCCCGCCCGCGCCGGCCGGTGAGCAGCTTCACCTCTTCTGCTCTTCGGGAAACATGCCGGCGGGTACCTGGCGCCCGTCCCAGTTGAGCAGGTTCACCCGCCGCCGGCCGTTGCCGTCGGCGGCCGCCTCGCCGCCGGGCCGCTTGAGCGCGTGGAACGTCTCGACGGAGACGGGGACCGGCTCGCCCGACTCGTACATGCCCGGGCCACCGTCGCCCGTCAACGAGCAACCCATGTCCTCGAGGTCACGGGCCTGCGGGGCGAACGCGGTCGGAATGACATACCGCTCTTCGTATTTCGCGATGGCGAGCAGCCGGTACATCTCGTACGTCTGCTCCTCGGTCATCCCGACGGAATGCGGTATGTGCGGCTGGGTCTCGCGCCCGAGGTTGATGTCACGCATGTAGGAGCGCATCGCCGCCAGCCGTCGCAGCACGCCCTCGACCACGGCGGTGTCACCGGCGGTGAACAGTTCCGCCAGGTACTGCATGGGGATGCGCAACGCGTCCAGCGCGCCGAACAGGTTGCCCAGCTCTTCCCCGTCGTGACCGTCGCGGCTCACCGCGTCGACGACCGGTGACAGGGGCGGGATGTACCAGACCATCGGCATGGTGCGGTATTCCGGGTGCAGGGGCAGCGCGACCTCGTAGTGATTGATCAACGCGTACACCGGCGAGCGCTGCGCGGCCTCGATCCACTCGTCGGAGATGCCCTCCGCCCGCGCGGCGGCGATCACGTCGGGATCGTTCGGGTCCAACAGGATTCGGCGCTGCGCTTCGTAGAGGTCGGTTTCGTTCTCCACCGAGGCCGCCTCCAGCACCCGATCGACGTCGTAGAGGACCAGGCCCAAATACCGCAGCCGCCCCACGCAGGTCTCCGAGCAGATGGTCGGCAACCCGACCTCCATCCGCGGATAGCACAGCGTGCACTTTTCGGCTTTTCCGGTCTTGTGATTGAAATAGACCTTCTTGTAAGGACATCCGGAGACGCACATCCGCCAGCCGCGGCAGCGGTCCTGGTCGACCAGCACGATGCCGTCCTCGCTGCGCTTGTACATCGCGCC
>NZ_LZJG01000333.1:0-618 GCF_001667785.1 Mycobacterium sp. E3247
GCGGCCAGATCGGGATACTCGCGCATCAGCCGGCTCGCCTCGTCCAGCACCGCCGCGAGGCGATCGACCACGCCGCCGGGACCCGCGGCGGCGGCTCGCAGCCGCGGCACCGCCATGCGTTCGATGTCCTCGACGGCCGCGTCCAGCAATTCGGACTTGTTCGGGAAGTAGTGGTACAGGCTGCCGCTGGTGACGTCGGCCGCCCGGGCGATCTCGCGAATCGTGGTGCGCGAATAGCCATTCTCGGCCACGCAGCGCATGGTGGCAACGACGATCCGCTGCCGCGTCTCCTCGCCGCTGGCGCCGACCGGACGTCCCCGTTGCGCCCGCGTCACCATGCTGTCCTCACTCGCGCGTCCCGTCCGCCGGCTCCCGGTCCCCGACACGGTCGAATATAATCGAGTGATCGATTAGTTCCGGCTTCGCCGCGGAGGTGCGTAGTGCGTGATGGACGGAGCTGCGGCGGGCTTCCCGCCGCATGAGCGTCACGCCGCCGCAATTGGGTCGGCCGGTGGGTGCCGACGGTGAGCAGACCCGGGCCCGCATCATCACCGCCGCGATGCGATGTGTGGCCGAGAATGGCTATTCGCGCACCACGATTCGCGAGATCGCCCGGGC
>NZ_LZJG01000334.1:0-6689 GCF_001667785.1 Mycobacterium sp. E3247
CGTTACGCTCGCGGCCGTTGGCGCGCCCGCGGCGCTAGTGTCTGTAGACCGTGACCGAAATCTCCGAAGACGAACTGGATGGGTTGTCGGAGTTCGCGCTGCTATCCGAGAACGCCGAGCAAGCCGGCGTCACCGGTCCGTTGCCCGACGTGCAGCGTGTCGAGGCGGGCACCGGTGAAGGGAAGATCAGCGCGCTGCGCTGGGGCGGTACTCCCCCGCGGATCGTCTTCCTGCACGGCGGCGGCCAGAACGCGCACACCTGGGACACCGTCATCGTCGGTCTGGGCCAGCCCGCACTGGCCGTCGACCTTCCCGGGCACGGCCATTCGGCATGGCGTGAGGACGGCGACTACTCGCCGCAGATCAACGCCGACGCCCTGTTGCCGGCGCTGCGAGAGCACGCCCCGAGCGCCGACCTGCTCGTGGGCATGTCGCTGGGTGGGCTGACGGCGATACGGCTGGCCGCCGTGGCGCCCGAACTCGTCAACGAACTCGTCCTGATCGACGTCACCCCGTCCGCGCTGCAGCGCCACTCGGAGATGACCAAGGAGCAGCAGGGCACCGTGGCGTTGATGCACGGCGAGCGCGAATTCGAAAGCTTCCAGGCCATGCTGGACCTGACGGTCGCCGCGGCGCCGCACCGCGAGGTGAAGGCCCTGCGCCGCGGAGTGTTCCACAACTCGCGCCGGCTGGACAACGGCAAGTGGACGTGGCGCTACGACGCGATTCGCAAGTTCCCGGATTTCGACGTCCTCTGGGACGACGTGGACAGGCTGTCGGCACCGATCACCCTCATCCGCGGCGGCAAGTCCGGATTCGTCAGCGACGACGATGCCGCCGAATTAAGCCGTCGTACAAAGCATTTCCGCACGGCGCACGTCGTCGAGAACGCGGGCCACTCTGTGCAAAGCGACCAACCGCTCGCCCTGATCGACCTGCTGCGCGGGGTGCTCGACGGGCGCTGAGCCTACCGTGGGCTCATGACATCTGATCTGCCCATCCGCATCGGCGTGCAATTGCAGCCGCAGCACGCGCCGCAGTACGGACAAATTCGTGACGCCGTGCGTCGCTGCGAAGACATCGGCGTCGACATCGCCTTCAACTGGGACCACTTCTTCCCCCTCTACGGCGATCCCGACGGCGCGCATTTCGAGTGCTGGACGATGCTCGGCGCATGGGCCGAACAGACTTCGCGCATCCACATCGGCGCACTCGTCACGTGCAACTCCTACCGGAATCCCGAACTGCTGGCCGACATGGCTCGCACGGTCGACCACATCGGTGGTGGCCGGCTGGTACTGGGCATCGGCTCGGGATGGAAGCAGAAGGACTACGACGAGTACGGCTACGAATTCGGCACGGCGGGCAGCCGACTCGACGATCTCGCCGGCGCGCTGCCCCGCATCAAGACGCGGCTGGCCAGGCTCAACCCGCCACCGACCCGCGACATCCCGGTCCTGATCGGTGGCGGGGGTGAGCGAAAGACGCTCCGTCTGGTCGCCGAATACGCCGATGTGTGGCACAGCTTCACGTCCGCCGACGAGTTCCCGGCGAAGTCGCAGGTCTTGGCCCGGCACTGCGCCGACGTCGGCCGCGACCCGGCGAGCATCGAACGTTCGGCCGCCTTGCAGGACGGCGGCAAACTTCTCGACAACGCCGAAACGCTCGTCGGACTCGGTGTCACGCTGCTGACCGCGGCATGTGACGGCCCGGATTACGACCTCACCGCCGCTGAAGCGCTGTGCCGATGGCGCGATAATCGTTAGGCCGGTCGCAACCATTTGTCGGTCAAACACCGGAAAGTACGAGCCCACTCGTGAGAAACTTCTCGCGCCAGCTGGCCGAAACCGGGTTTGAAAGAGACTCAACAACGAATGCCAAAGAAATACGGGGTCAAAGAAAAGGACCTGGTTGTTTCACACATCCTCCACCTCTTGCTGACGGGAAAGTTGCGCACCGGCGACCGCGTCGATCGGAATGAAATCGCCCTGGGGCTCGGGGTCAGTCGCGTTCCCATTCAAGAGGCACTGGTTCAGCTCGAACACGACGGCATTGTCTCCACCCGCTATCACCGGGGAGCGTTCGTCGAACGGTTCGACGAGGCCACCGTCCTCGAACATCACGAGCTCGACGGGCTGCTCAACGGCATCGCGTCCGCGCGCGCGGCCACCAGCCCGACCCCGCGCATCCTCGGGCAACTCGACGCCTTCATGCGGTCCCTGCGCAGCGCCAAGGATTCGCGGGCCTTCTGCGACACCGCCGCCGAATACCGGCGCACCATCAACGACGAATACGCCGGACCGCGGCTGCACGCCACGATCCGCGCTTCGCAGAACCTCATCCCCCGGGTGTTCTGGCTGACCTACCAAGGCGGCCGCGAAGAGCTGCTGCCGTTCTACGAAGACGAGACCTCCGCCATCAACCGGCGCGATCCCGAGGCCGCGCGGGCCGCCTGCGTGAGTCGCTCCTACCTGGCGGCCCAGACCATGCTGGCCGAACTTTCCCGGCGCAGGGTGTTCACGCCCTCCGACGACGTCCCGCCCGTCGTGCCCGGACAGCTCGAGGTGCTCGACGACGCCCAATCCCCGGGCGTCGAACCGTCGCTGGCTCTCTAGAGCGGACGCTCACCCGACGAAGCCGGCCGCCGGTCGATACGGTGACAGGGATGAATGCGCGCGCGGACCGGCGGACCCAGCGCCGCGGAAAGCTGTTCGGACTCACCGTGACCATCGTGTTGGTCTGCGGGATGGCGTCAGGCGGACTCGCGGCGCCCGCCGCCGCCGACTGGAACCAATGCGCGCCTTCCGGTTTGGACAGCGCCATGGCCTTGCCCAAAGACCTCACCGAGGCGCCGCCGACTCCGGAGGAGGACCGCGAAACGACGAATTCGGTCGGACCATTGAGCGCGGTCGACATCGGTGCGCTCGGCCTCGGCACGCCGGGCGTGCTGACCGTGGGCACGCTGTCGGATGCCCCGCCCAACATTTGCATCAATCCGACCGGTGAATTCAGCGGCTTCGACAACCTGCTGCTGCGCGCCATCGCCGACAAGCTGCATCTACAGCTCCGCTTTGTCAGCACGGACTTTTCCGCGTTGCTCGCTCAGGTGGCTTCCCGACGCTTCGACGTGGGGTCGGCGTCGGTGAAGGCCACCACACAGCGTCGACGCACCGTCGCGTTCACCAACGGTTACGACTTCGGCTTCTACTCCCTCGTGGTGCCGCCCGGCTCACCGATCCACAAGTTCAGCGAGCTGGCGGCCGGCCAGCGCATCGGTGTAGTCCAGGGCACCGTCGAGGAGTCCTACGTCGTCGACACCCTGCACCTGCAACCGGTGAAGTACCCCGGCTTCGCCACCCTGTACGCCAGTCTCAAGACCCGGCAGATCGATGCGTGGGTGGCGCCCGGAACCCTCGCCGCGACCGTCATCCGGCCGGGCGATCCCGCCGTGACGGTCGCGAACACTTTCAGCGCAGGCAATTTCGTGGCCTACGCGGTCGCCAAGGAGAACAGGCCGCTGATCGACGCGCTCAATTCCGGGCTGGACGCGGTGATCGCCGACGGCACCTGGGCCAAGCTGTACTGCGAATGGGTACCGCGCAGCCTGCCGCCGGGCTGGAAGCCCGGATCGAAAGCCGCCCCGGTGCCACACCTGCCGGACTTCGCCGCGATCGCGGCGAGCCGGCATCGCACGGTCGCGGATCCGGCCGCGCCCAAGTCGACGCTCGCCCAGTTGCGTGACTCGTTCTTCGACTGGGACATGTACCGACGGGCCATCCCCGTGCTGCTCACGACGGGGCTGCCGAACACGTTGATCCTGACCAACAGCGCCATCGTGATCGGCCTGGCGCTCGGAATGGTGCTGGCCATGGCGGGCATCTCGCAGCGGCGCTGGTTACGCTGGCCGGCCCGGGTATACACCGATATCTTCCGGGGCCTTCCCGAAGTCGTGATCATCCTGCTCATCGGAATGGGGATCGGGCCACTGGTCGGCGATCTCACCAACAAGAATCCCTACCCGTTGGGAATTGCCGCATTGGGATTGATGGCCGCGGCCTACATCGGCGAAATCCTGCGCTCCGGAATACAAAGCGTGGACCCGGGCCAGTTGGAGGCCGCCCGAGCGCTGGGATTCAGCTATACGACCGCGATGCGGCTGGTGGTGGTGCCACAGGGGATACGCCGGGTGCTGCCCGCTTTGGTCAACCAGTTCATCGGGTTGTTGAAGGCCTCCGCTTTGGTGTACTTCCTTGGCCTGATTGCCGATCAGCGGGAGCTTTTCCAGGTGGGCCGGGATTTGAACGCACAGACCGGCAGCCTGTCGCCCCTGGTCGCCGCCGGCCTCTTCTACCTGATATTGACCATTCCGTTAACGCATCTGGTCAATTACATCGATGCTCGCCTACGCCGCGGCCGGCGTGCCCCCGCCGCCGACGACAACGCGGAGATGCTGGCCACGACGTTCGGACAGGAGATCACGTGAGCGTCGTGGTCACGAAACGTCAGTCAGTATCGTTGGCCGCCAGGGACATTCACCAAACCCTGGGCGGGAACAAGGTGCTGCGCGGGGTCGATTTCGAGGCTGCCGCCGGCAGCACCGTCGCGGTGATCGGGCCGTCCGGCTCGGGCAAGTCAACGCTGTTGCGCACCTTGAACCGGCTGCACGAACCCGATAGCGGCGACATCCTGTTGGACGGCCGATCGGTGCTCCGCGACGACCCCAACGAGCTCCGGCAGCGCATCGGCATGGTGTTCCAGCATTTCAATCTCTTTCCGCATCTGAGCGTGCTGAAGAACGTGGCGACGGCGCCGCGAAAGTTGCGGCGCCTGGCCGCCGACGAGGCACGCGAGCTGGCGCTGGCCCAGTTGGACCGAGTTGGCCTGAAGCACAAGGCCGATGCCCGGCCGGGCATGCTCTCCGGCGGCCAACAACAACGAGTCGCCATCGCCCGTGCGCTGGCCATGGCTCCGCAAGTGATGTTTTTCGACGAAGCGACATCGGCGCTGGATCCCGAAATGGTGAAAGGGATTCTGCAACTCATCGCCGATCTCGGCGCCGACGGTATGACGATGATTGTGGTCACCCACGAAATGGGGTTCGCCCGCTCGGCATCCGACACCGTTGTCTTCATGGACCGCGGCAAGGTCGTGGAATCCGGGGCGCCGGAGCAGATTTTCGAAGCCGCGCAGACCGAACGCCTACAGCGATTCTTGTCGCAGGTACTTTGACCAACCCCATCGCACTAATTAGTCGGCATAGCGACCTTGTACGTGCCTGATATAGCGTTAGACTCCCCGGTTATGGCGGACAGCGAACCCAACTCGGCCGACGTGACCGAGCTTGCCGAAGGTTTGCACCGCGCGCTGTCCAAATTGTTTTCAATTCTGCGTCGGGGCGACCCGAGCGGCGCGGCCGCGGGCGAACTGACGTTGGCGCAATTGTCGATCCTGGTGACCTTGCTGGATCAGGGGCCGATCCGGATGACCGACCTGGCGGCCCACGAACGGGTGCGGACCCCGACCACCACCGTGGCGATCCGCCGGCTGGAGAAGCTGGGGCTGGTGAAACGCTCGCGCGACCCGTCCGACCTGCGGGCTGTGCTGGTCGACATCACGCCGCGGGGACGCGCGGTCCATGGCGAGTCCCTGGCCAACCGGCGCGCCTCCCTGGCCGCCATGCTCAGTCAGCTCCCCGCGTCCGACCTCTGCACCCTGATGCAGGCATTGGCGCCGCTGGAGCGGCTGGCCTGCGGCGAACCGGCCCCCGGCCCTGCGGGTGAGCCGCCGGCCTGTAAAGAGGCGTGAAAGTACCTGCCGTTCAAGCATTTTGGCTGTGCCCGTAGACTCCCTTACATGCCCACTGCTCTCATCACCGGGGCCGGCGGCGGCATCGGCTCCGCGATCGCCACGGCACTGGCCCCCACCCACACCTTGCTGCTGGCCGGCCGGCCCTCTGACCGGCTCGACGCCGTCGCGGAGCGACTCGGCTCGACGACGTTCCCACTGGACCTGACCGACTCCGGCGATATCGAGGCCGCCTGCGAGGTCGTGGACGAACTCGACGTGTTGGTGCACAACGCCGGGCTGTCCATCCCCGGTCATGTCGCGGAGTCGGACGTCGACGAGTGGCGCGCCACCTTCGCCGTCAATGTACTTGGGCCGGTGGAACTTACACTGGCGCTGCTGCCCGCGCTGCGACGTGCCCGTGGCCAGGTAATCTTCATCAACTCCGGCGCCGGGCGCAACGTGTCGCCCGGTATGGCGTCCTACTCCGCCAGCAAGTTCGCGTTGCGCGCGTTCGCCGACTCGCTGCGGGCCGACGAGCCGGAGTTACGGGTGACGACGGTCTACCCCGGCCGCACGGACAGCGAGATGCAGCGCGAGCTGGTCGCGTTCGAGGGCGGCACCTACGACCCCGCCAAGTTCCTCAAGCCGGAGACCGTCGCGACCACCGTCGCCAACGTGGTGGCCACGCCACGGGACGGCCATGTTCACGAGGTGGTGCTGCGGCCGACGGGCCGCTGACTGGGCGCCGGTCAGACGACCAGGTTGACCAGCCGGCCGGGGACCACGATCACCTTGCGCGGGTTGGCACCCGCCAGGAAAGCCCGGACCTTCTCGTCCGACAACGCCGCGGCCTTCAGGGTGTTCTGGTCAGCGTCGGCGGCCACCACCACTCGCCCGCGCAC
>NZ_LZJG01000335.1:0-14594 GCF_001667785.1 Mycobacterium sp. E3247
ACGATCCTGCGGCTGGCGAACATGATCGGGCCGGCCATGGACACCACGCTGTCGCGGTATCTGGCCGGGCCGTTGGTGCCCACGATGTTCGGTCGCGACGCGCGACTGCAGTTGCTGCACGAGCAGGACGCGCTGGGCACGCTGGAGCGCGCGGCGATGGCCGGTAAGGCCGGCACCTTCAACATCGGGGCCGACGGGATCATCATGCTGTCGCAGGCGATCCGTCGCGCCGGCCGGATTCCTCTGCCGGTGCCAGGGTTTGGCGTCTGGGCGCTGGATTCGCTGAGGCGGGCCAATCGCTACAACGAGATCAGCCGCGACCAGTTTGCCTACCTGAGTTACGGCCGGGTCATGGACACCACCCGGATGCGCGCGGAGCTCGGCTACCAGCCGAAATGGACGACGGCCGAGGCCTTCGACGACTACGTCCGGGGCCGAGGCATGACTCCCATTATCGACCCACATCGGGTACGCTCCCTGGAGGGTCGCGCCGTATCTTTAGCTCAGCGCTGGGGTGGTCGAAATCCAGTTCCGTGGGGTGGGGTCAGGTAGGTATTGTGGCGGGTGAAACCAGAGCGAATGTCATTCCGCTGCACACGAATCGGGGTCGGGTAGCGGCACGCCGGAAAGCCGATCAGCGCGCGGAGTCCTCTCGCCAGCATCCCTCCCTGCTCTCTGATCCCCACGGTCGGGCGTCCGCCGAACAGATCGCGGCCGTCGTCCGTGAAATCGATGAGCACCGTCGCGCCGCCGCCGGGTCGTCGGAGGTCCCGCTCAACGAACTGGCTCAACGCGTCGCCGCGGTGGCCGGATTCGTGCGCCAGCGGATCACCGGTGACTACGCCGTCGACGAATTCGGCTTCGATCCGCACTTCAACAGCGCCATCGTCCGCCCCCTGCTCCGGTTCTTCTTCCGGTCCTGGTTCCGGGTGGAGGTCAGCGGTGTGGAGAACCTGCCCAGCGAAGGTCCCGCGCTGGTGGTCGCCAATCACGCCGGGGTTCTGCCCTTCGACGGGCTGATGCTGTCGGTGGCGGTGCACGACGAGCATCCCGCACACCGCGACTTGCGGTTGCTGGCTGCCGACATGGTGTTCGACCTGCCCGTCGTGGGCGAAGCCGCGCGCAAGGCGGGTCACACCATGGCTTGCACGACGGACGCGCACCGGCTGCTCGCCGCCGGCGAGCTGACCGCTGTGTTCCCGGAGGGCTACAAGGGTCTGGGCAAGCGCTTCGAGGACCGCTACCGGCTGCAGCGCTTCGGCCGCGGCGGCTTCGTGACGGCGGCGCTGCGCACCAAGGCCCCCATCATCCCGTGCTCGATCATCGGTTCGGAAGAGATCTACCCGATGCTGACCGACGTGAAGTTGCTGGCCCGCCTGTTCGGACTGCCCTACTTCCCGATCACGCCGCTCTTTCCGCTGGCCGGACCTGCGGGTCTGGTGCCGCTGCCGTCGAAGTGGCGAATCGCTTTCGGTGAGCCCATATACACCAACGACTTCGCCGCTTCCGACGCAGAAGACCCGATGGTGACCTTCGAGCTGACCGATCAGGTCCGCGAGACCATCCAGCAGACGCTGTACCGGTTGCTCGCGGGCCGTCGCAACATCTTCTTCGGCTAAAGACGCTTTTCGACGCGAAAACGCCCCGGAGCCAATTGGTTCCGGGGCGTCCTCGGGCGACTTACTTGACCATCGTGAACTGGCAGACGTTGGTGTAGCCGTCGCGGAACAGGTCCGAGCAGCCGCGCAGGTACTTCAGGTAGATGTCGTAGGTCTCCTGCCCCTTCAGGGCAATCGCCTCTTCCTTGTGCGCCTCGAGGGCATCCCCCCAGGCGGTCAGCGTCGGAACATAGTTCTTGCCGATGAAGTGGTGTCGCTCGATCTTGAAACCGGCGTCAGTCGCGTATTTGTCGACCAGGTTGACCTGGGGCAACTTTCCGCCCGGGTAGATCTCCTTCAGGATGAAGCTGATGAACCGCAGCAGGGTCATGTTCACCTTCAAGCCCATCGCGTTGCCCTCTTCGCGGCTAGGGACCACGATCGAGTGCAGCAGCATGCGGCCGTCGTCGGGCAGCAGGTCGTAGTACTTCTTGAAGAAGGTCGCGTACCGCTCGTACCCGGCGTCACCCGCGCCGTCGGCGAAGTGCTCGAACGCGCCCAGAGACACGATGCGGTCGATCGGTACGTCACCGGGGAATTCCTCCCAGCCCTGGATCCGCACTTCTTTGCGGCGGGGGCTGTCCATCTTTTCGAACTCGGCCACACAGTGGGCGTATTGGTTCTCGCTCAGCGTCAGGCCGATGACATTGACGTCGTACTCCTGCACCGCGTGCCGCATGGTCGAGCCCCAGCCGGAGCCGATGTCGAGCAGGGTCATGCCGGGCTCGAGGTTGAGCTTGTCCAGCGCGAGTTTGCGCTTCGCGTACTGCGCCTCTTCCAGCGTCTTGGTGAGGTTGTTGGGATCGGGATTCTCGTCGAAGTAACCGCAGCTGTAGGTCATCGACGGGTCAAGCCACAGCTTGAAGAACTCGTTTGACTTGTCGTAATGGGAGCGCACCTTTTCGACCGGTGGCTTGAGTTGGGTGCTACCCGTTTCCCCCTGTGACGTCATTGATCGGACCCTACTTTCCGGCTGATATGGATGCAATCGCGGCCACTGTTGCTTCAGTGTCAGCTTCGGTTGACGCTTCCCCCAACATCGTGACGACACTGGTGATAAGCGGGTTCCCATCGACATCGGTCACTTCGCTGCGGATCTCAGCGAGCACGGTGCCATGGGATTGGATCACCGAGTCGAGATAGGTGTCGAAGTACAGCTTATCGCCGGCGACGATCGGCCGGTGGAATTTAAATTTCTGGTCGCGGTGGATCACCCGCGCGATATTGATCGGGATGCTGAACTTGGTGAAGATCTCCAACTGCACACGCCGTCCGGCAATGGCGAGGAACGTCACCGGTGCCACCAGCGAGTCATACCCGGCAGCCGCGGCCGCCTCCTCACTGAAGTGCGTCGGGTGGTCGTCCTTGACGGCGAGCGCGAACTCCCGGATCTTCTCGCGCCCGACGAGGAAGTAATCCGGTGCCCGGTAATGGCTGCCGATGAGTCCTTCGGCTTCTTTGGGGGTCGTCATGCCGCTATCGCTCTCCGCTCGAATATGTCTCAGCGGCGCAGCCTATCAGCGCGATTGCCTCCTGGACGCCACCGCGGCCAGTGCCCCGCCGGCAGCCCCCAGCGCCAATGCCGACGGCACCCCGATCCTGGCGGCCTTGCGCGCGGTGCGGAAGTCGCGGATCTCCCAGCCGCGTTCGCGGGCCAGGGTGCGCAGCCGGGCGTCGGGATTGATGGCCACGGCGGTGCCCACCAGGGAGAGCATGGGCACGTCGTTGAAGCTGTCCGAGTAGGCGGTGCAGCGTTTGAGGTTGAGGCCTTCCCGGATCGCCAGCGAACGCACCGCGTGCGCCTTCCCGGTGCCGTGCAGGATGTCGCCGACGAGCCGCCCGGTGAACACCCCGTCGACCGATTCGGCGACGGTGCCCAGGGCGCCGGTCAGGCCGAGCCGCCGCGCGATGGTCGCCGCGAGTTCGTAAGGCGTGGCGGTGATCAACCACACCTGCTGGCCCGCGTCGAGATGCATCTGGGTGAGCTCGCGGGTGCCCGGCCAGATCTTGTCGGCGATGATCTCGTCATAGATCTCCTCACCCAGTGCCACCAGTTGGTCGACCGATCGGCCCTCGATGAAGGCGAGCGCTTTGCGCCGGCCGGCGGCGACGTCGTTGCTGTTCTCCTTGCCGAGGATCTGGAATTTGGCCTGGGCATAGATGAAGCCGATCACGTCGCGATAGGTGAAGTAGTTGCGCGCCGCGAGGCCGCGACCGAAGTGCACCGCCGACGAGCCCTGCACCAGAGTGTTGTCGACGTCGAAGAAGGCGGCCGCGGTCAGGTCGATCGGCGGCTGCGGGCGGTCCTCGTCGGTGGCGGCTTTTTCGGCCTGCAGGCCTTCGAGCGCGCGGGCGGCGCTGGCGTCGGCGGCCAGCGACTCCAAGTCAACGCGACTGACGTCTCCGTTGCCCGGTTCAGAGGAAGTCATCGCCAAACCTCCTAGATCGCTGTGTTGCCTGGCGACCCAGTGGGTCCCGATGTCTAACCCTATCGGGCGGGCATGGGGGAGGGATGTGCGCGCCGGATAGCTCACATCGACGCTGGCGTGCCGAGCCTGGCGCGTCCGAACGTGAAGTTAACTTCACGCTCGGCCCCGAGTGTGAACTTAACTTCACACTCGCGGAACGGAGCGGATGATCTGGCACGTTCGGTAGGAACTTCATTCGTTAGTCGCTGCGAATGTTCAGAGTGAACCAATCCGCCGGAACGCCTTCGCGCAGTGCGGAATCGAGTTCGTCAAAGTTGAGGACTAGGACATGAGACGCCGCAGGGGCGTCGGTCTCACCCATCCAGCCTCGATCTGTAGATTCTTGATCTACTGTCAAACTGACTCGTCCGGGGAAATTGATCGGGTCCGGTTTAGTCAGGGTTACTCTCGGATTTAGACCTTCTTGATACCAACGGTATGCCGGACTATCGGTGTATTGCCCGGGACGAGCCATCTGACTGATCAAGAAGGCGAGGTATTTTTCAGCGTCATCATAGGTTCTGAACATCCAATAGGTGTGCCGCGATTCCCTTTCTTCGCTATCAATAAAGAATTGCCCTTCCTCCCACACCAGATAATACGAAACATCGCCGTCATCAATGAAAGCTAACTCCTGACTGCCCGTCATTTTGGGCGGGCGCCGTCCCCAGAACGCCTGGTCCGGAGATTCCCGGCCCCTCGGCTCTCGCCGAGCGTCGCCCGGCGAGCGTCCTTGACGTCGCAGATAGATTTCCTGCCATGCATACCAGTACTTTACGAGTCGGTGCACGAATGGCGGGAACGTGGTGAGGTCGAGCTTGCCATCAACCATCGTTTTTCCGTGGCTCAATTTTTATTATTCGTGGATCGCGCGAGCGAAGCGATGTCTTCAGGCATACCGTCGAGCAGCGCCGCGGTTAACTCCTTGAACGATAAGAGGAGGATTCGCATTCTTGGCTCATCCTCAGGGAATGCAAATCCATAGGAATCGGGCCGTGTTGTGAGTGTGTAGCGTTTCAGATATTGCTCCACAAAGCCTTCTTGAAGGCCTGGGTACTCGCTTTTGAGAAGATTGATGACGTCCAGATCTGCAGCGCCGATCGCTATACGAGAGTCGGGGCCGCGATCGTCCCACTTGACGAATTGGGTCTGTAAGCGAAGGCTCACGCGAGTGCTATCTGCCACGCGCATGATGATGTACTTACCTGCGTCCGAGAATCTTGAAAACAGTACAATTATTTCCTCATCCCGCTGCGCCGCTCTTTCGTGCTTCAGCGAACTCAATACGCTGAAGTAACCGAGCTTTGTACGCGCGATAATCCAAGCTCCCCAGTCGCCTTGCTCCGCCCACTCAGGCCATTTTGCGACTTTGTTCGAGTAGTCCGAGCGGAAATATAGACGGCCTTCATGCCTCTCTGCCTCGTCGTACGGTCCGTTGCCGACGCTGTTGGCAACTTTGCGCCAAAAGTTGTAATGGTCTATGAACTCACCATATCCGTCTTCCGCGCTGAAGTTTGTGGCCAACTCTGAACACCCCTTCTTGGTTGCCGCGCTATCCCAGTGCCAGGTAACCATTTTCAAGTAACCATTTGATCAGAACAGTCTTGCCGTTCTTGTCAACAACCACCCATTGTGTTCCACCGCCCGGCTGTCCGAATGCATCACCCACTTTTCCGTACCGGACTTGCCATCCTTCCGGCAATTCCTTACCGGTGCCGTGAAATCGATTGTAGTCACCAGATGAACCGGGGGCCAATCCGCGGTCAGGATAGAGGTCACCGGCCGCGGCCATGTAATCGCCTCGATCGTCGCTAACCTCTCCGATTCTGTCTAGCCATGTTTCCTTCGGAATGCTGCGAGCTGTTTCATACCTACCATCCGCGAAACCGTCTACTTTTGGCCACTTCCACGTTCTGGTCGCTGGATCCCAGTACCTTTCGAGTATTTCCTGAGCGGCCATTCCCTCGTAAGGACTATGCGCCGCTGATTCGGCGATTTCTCGGGGACATCCGTGTTCCAACAGATCCTGTACGAGCCGCTCGGGTGATTGGGCGAGCGCCAACTGCGCCTGGTGCCACGGCTTCAAATCCGCGAAGGAGGGGACTTCTAGCTGATGCTCGTCGGCGCCGTCATCGGGCGGTGTGCCGTCGTGAGGGTGATGTGACCCGGGCGATTTCTCGCCGTCTGCGGGGGTGATAGGCCCGTCACTCGGCGAGTGTGGCGCGTCTCCATCTCCGATCGGCGGGCCGCCATCTTGGGGACCAGGCATTTCGGGTGGATGGACGCCTGGTTCGTGGGGTATTTCACCGAGGCCGGGAGGTGCTTCGGCGGGCGCTCCGCCCATGGGCACCGAAGGCGGCGTCGGCATGTGTGGCTCCGGTAGCGATGGCAGACCCGCGCTGGGGGGTGCAGCGGCCGATTCGCCGCCGGGAGGCGAAGGCGCGTGGGCCGGCACCGGTTCTGCCGGCTTCGGGTGGGGTAGGGGCGCCTGTTCGGCCGGCGCGGGCATTGCCGGTTTGCCAACGGGCTCGGTCGGCGCGGCGGCCGGTTTGGGCGGCTCACCGGCGGGGGGCTTCTCGCCGACCGGTGGCTTCGACTCCGTCGGGCTGTGCGGCAGAGGGCCGTCAGCGGGCCCGGGTGCCGGCTTGCCCGAGGCGGGGGGCGCGGGCTTGCCCGGTTCCGGCTTGCCGGGCGTCGCGGGCGGTCCCGATTCCGGTGGCTTGGGTGCGGCCGGGGGTGGTTCCGCCGGGGGCTTCACCGAGGGCGGTTTCGCGGCGTCCGGCAACGGCGGCTTCGGCGCATCTCTCACCACGTCGCCAAGGCCGCGCCCCAGCTTGCCGAGCTTTGACAGTGGGCCGCCGGGCAGCGCCAGAGTCCCCACGTCGAAGAGGGTCTTTCCGAACGCTTCGGCCGGGTTCGTACCCCACTCGTCCCAGTGGGTGACCTGCTTACCCAGCGCTTTCCAGGACTCGGCCACTCCGGGCCCCCCGTCGGGGCCCAAGCCCACGAGAGGCGCCTCGCCGGCAACCATGCCGATGACGTCTTTGCCGTAACCCACCGGATCGGATTGGAGTCGGCTCGGGCTGAATTTTGCCATGCCCTCGAGCCAATCCCAGGCCTCCACACCGACACCCTTCAGGGACTGGCCCACGTGGTTGAGGACTCTGCCCACCGAGGTGCCGTGCAGGAAGTGGTCCCATTCTTTGCCCGTCCACCGGCCCATGGCTTCAGCCGCGGCGACGGCGGCGGTCATGGCGGCGTTGATCTGGGCGCCCAACGTCTCGGCTTCGCCCGCGAAGTTGTCGACCACCGTGCGGATGTCGTCGGCGATCCTTTTGATCTCGTCTTCGTCTTCGTCGGTGAGCAGATCCCAGACCTCTTTGATTCCGGTCAGCGGATCGCAGATGCGCGACAACAAATCCAGAATCGCCGCGTGTACCTTGTCGACCTTGGCCGCGTAGCCGTTGAGCTGCGCGGCGATCGTTTGGCACTGGCGTGCGACGTTGATGGTGGCCTCGGAGGCATCCGCCAACGCCTTGTTGATGGCAGCGCCCTCCGGGATCTGTTGGGCGCCAATGGCGGCCATCGTCCCGCCGCCCGCCGCGGTCTCGCCGGCCATGAAGTTGGCGCCCGCGGTTGCCCACGCCGCCGCGGCGGCTCGCAATTTCGCCGAATCGCCACTGGGCCAGATCATTCCGATGTAGGGGGCCACCCAGCCCCAGCCCGCCGGGGCGGCGCTGCCGGTGCCCACCGCCGACGGCGGCTTCGCGCCGACGGTCATGGGCGCGGTCACCTGAGGTGCGGGCAGACCCGCGGCTTGGCCATTGACATCAGACAACGCCTCGGCCAGCGCGTAGTTGTGCGCCGACACCCGCACCCCGTCGCCGATACTGCACAACCCGTTGCGGGTGCTGACCATCGCGTCGATCACCTTGGCCGCCGCGCCGTCATACGCGCGGCCCAGCGCCGCGCCCACCGGATCATCGCCGGCCATGCCCGTGCTGCCGCCCAGCGCCGCAGTCAAGCCGGAGATCACCGATCCCAGCGACTCGCCGGCGGCCAGCACCGTCGCGCCGGCGCGGTCTAGGGCCGTCGGGTCACACGCCAGCGGCGCCATCGGGTCACGACCACATACCGAGATTCGTCGACATGGCTCCGGTGTAGTTGCCGTGCGCTGTCGTCGCTGCCTTCTCGAGTTGCGCCAGCGCCTCGCGCATCATCGCCTCGCCGCGCACCCAGTGCTGATGCGCCTCAGCATGGGCGGCCGCGGCCTGCCCCGTCCATGTGGTGTGCAGACGCGTTACGCGCGAATCGATTTCGGTGATCATGTCCTCGGCGTAGCGTTGGAACGCCGCCATCCGCTGCACCACGTCGGCCAACGCCTGAGGGTCCACCCGAAATGCCTCAGCCACCACGCACCGCCCGTTCCGCCTGGGCGGCCCCGGCCTCGTTGCTCTGATAGCCCTCGCCGGCCTGGCCCACCAGATGCGCCAACAGGGACAGGCCCTGTTGCACCTCGCGAGCCCCTCGATGCCACAGCTCCCACGCCGAGCCGTACGCGGTCCCCGCCGCGCCCTGCCAACCGCCCAACAACTGACCCACCTGATCGTCGAGCTGGGTCAACTCAGCCGAAAGGTGCTCGGCGGCGCCGCCGATGGACATGGCGTGGCTCTGCATCACCACCGGGTCAACCCGCACAGTCTCGTCGGCCATGACCGGAACATAACGCCTGGTAGATGGGTCCACAAGTCACCGATGCCACACTGGTGCCCATGACCGAAGCGACCGGCCGGCCGCACGTTGAGCTCTTGACCCGCGACGGCTGCACCATCTGCGAGCGCGTACATGCCCGGCTGGCCGAACTGGCCGCTGAGCTGGGCTTCGACCTGTCGACGACCGACGTCGACGCCGCCGCGACGGCGGGGAACCCGGCGCTGCGGGCGGAGTTCGGCGACCGGCTGCCCGTGGTCCTGCTCAACGGCCGCGAGCACAGCTACTGGGACATCGACGAGGCCCGGCTGCGCGCGGATCTCGGGAGATGAGGGTGGCCGGGCGATTATTTGGTAGCCCACCTGATAAACGATTACCTTGGAAACCAGTTCAATTACTGGAGAAAGCAAGGGAGCTGGCCAGGTGATGCTGCCGTGAGCGTCCTGCTTTTCGGGGTTTCGCACCGCAGTGCGCCGGTCTCCGTCCTGGAACAACTCACCATCGACGAGGCCGATCAGGGCAAGATCGTCGACCGGGTGCTGCAGTCGCCGCTGGTGACCGAGGCGATGGTCCTCTCGACGTGCAACCGCGTCGAGGTGTACGCGGTGGTGGATGCTTTCCACGGCGGCTTGGCGGCGATCGGGCAGGTGCTGTCGGATCACTCCGGAATGTCAATGGGGGACCTGACCAAGTACGCGTACGTCCGCTACAGCGAGGCCGCCGTCGAGCATCTGTTCGCGGTGGCCAGCGGCCTGGACTCCGCGGTCGTCGGTGAGCAGCAGGTGCTCGGCCAGGTGCGCCGCGCGTATGCCACGGCGGAAACCAACCGGACCGTCGGCCGGGTGCTGCACGAGCTGGCCCAGCGGGCGCTGTCGGTGGGCAAGCGGGTGCATTCGGAGACCGCCATCGACGCGGCCGGCGCCTCGGTGGTGTCGGTCGCCCTGAACATGGCCGAACGCCGGCTGGACGGCCTGGAGGGCAAGACGGCCGCGCTGGTCGGTGCCGGCGCGATGGGCGCCCTGGCGGCGACCCACCTGACCCGGGCCGGCATCGGGCAGGTGCACGTCATGAATAGGTCCTTGTCGCGCGCCCACCGGCTGGCCCGCAGGCTCCGCGAATCCGGCGTGGGGGCCGACGCGATGCCACTCGACCGCTTGGCCGACGCGGTGGCGGACGCCGACGTCGTGGTCAGCTGCACGGGTGCGGTGAGCCCGGTGGTCACGCTGGCCGATGTGCACCTCGCGCTGGCGGCCGCGCGCCGTGACGAGTCGACCCGGCCCTTGGTGATCTGCGACCTCGGCATGCCGCGCGACGTCGACCCGGCTGTCGCCGGTCTGCCCGGTGTGTGGGTCATCGACGTGGACCGCGTCCAGCACGAGCCGTCGGCGCACGCGGCGGCCTCCGACGTGCACGCCGCCCGCCACATCGTGGCCGCCGAAGTCGCCGCCTACCTGGCGGGCCAGCGGATGGCCGAGGTCACCCCGACGGTCACCGCGCTGCGGCAGCGCGCCGCCGACGTGGTGGAGGCGGAGCTGCTGCGCCTGGACAACCGGCTGCCCGGCCTGGAGAGCGCCCAGCGCGAGGAGGTGGCGCGCACCGTGCGGCGGGTGGTGGACAAGCTGCTGCATGCGCCCACCGTGCGGATCAAGCAACTCGCCAGCGCCCCCGGAGGGGACAGTTACGCCGAGGCGTTGCGCGAACTCTTCGAACTCGACCAGACCGCTGTCGACGCCGTTGCCGCTGGCGAATTGCCCGTCATCGCAACGGGATTCGACGTCGGAACGCACGAACCGTCCGCCGAGTAAGCCGATTGGCGAACGTGATCCGGATAGGCACCCGGGGCAGTCTGTTGGCCACCACCCAGGCCGGCGTCGTCAGGGACGCCTTGATCGCCAACGGTCACCCCGCGGAGTTGGTGATCATCACCACCGCCGGCGATCGCTCGTCGGCCCCCATCGAGACCCTGGGTGTGGGCGCCTTCACCACCGCGCTGCGCGAGGCCATGAGCGACGGCCGGGTGGACGCCGCCGTGCACTCCCACAAGGACCTGCCCACCGCGGACGACCCGCGGTTCACCATCGCGGCGATACCGCCCCGCAACGATCCCCGCGACGTGGTGGTGGCCCGCGACGGGCTGGTGCTGGGCGAGTTGCCGCCGGGTTCGCTGGTCGGGACGTCGTCCCCCCGGCGGGCCGCGCAGCTTAGAGCATTGGGTCTCGGTTTGGAAATCCGCCCCCTACGAGGCAACCTAGATACCAGGTTGAACAGGGTAAGCAGTGGTGATCTTGACGCGATCGTGGTGGCTCGGGCCGGACTGGCCCGGCTCGGTCGCCTCGACGATGTCACCGAGACGCTAGAGCCGGTGCAGATGTTGCCAGCACCGGCTCAGGGCGCGCTCGCCGTCGAATGCCGCGCCGGTGATGAATTGGCGGCAGTGCTGGCGGAACTGGACGACGCCGACACGCGCGCGTCGGTCACCGCGGAGCGAGCCCTGCTGGCCGAACTGGAGGCGGGTTGCTCCGCGCCGGTGGGCGCGATCGCGGAGGTGGTCGAGTCCATCGATGAGGACGGCCGCGTCTTCGACGAGCTGTCGCTGCGCGGTTGCGTGGCGGCGCTGGACGGGTCCGACGTGATCCGCGCGTCCGGCATCGGCACCGCCGACCGGGCGCGGGAGCTGGGGATTTCGGTCGCCGCGGAGTTGTTCGAACTCGGCGCCCGAGAACTCATGGCCGAGGCGCGGCAGGACCCGGCACGAGGAAACTAATTGCGAATGACTGGGAGCGACAATGACGACGCGAGGGCGTAAGCCGAGACCCGGCCGCATCACATACGTGGGTTCCGGTCCCGGCGACCCCGGGCTGTTGACCACCCGGGCCGCCACGGTATTGGCGAACGCCGCGCTGGTGTTCACCGACCCCGACGTGCCGGAGCAGGTGCTGGCGCTGATCGGCAAGGATCTGCCGCCGGTTTCCGGCCCGGCGGCACCCGCCGACGCCACGGCGGGCGACGGCGACGCCGCCTCGGGCGGTGCCGAGCAACCCGCGGTGATATCGGCCGGCCCGGACGTCCGTCCCGCGCTGGGCGAGCCGGCCGAGGTGGCCAAGACGCTGACCGCCGAGGCTCGTGCCGGCGCCGACGTGGTGCGGCTGGTGGACGGCGACCCGCTGACGGTCGACGCGGTCATCACCGAGGTGAACGCCGTCGCGCGAAGCCACCTGCACCTCGAGATCGTGCCCGGCCTGGCGGCGACGGGCGCCGTGCCCACCTATGCGGGGCTGCCGCTGGGCTCGTCGCACACGGTCGCCGACGTGCGCGACCCAAACGTGGACTGGGACGCTTTGGCCGCGGCGCCGGGCCCGCTGATCCTGCAGGCCACCACGTCGCACCTGGCCGACGCGGCGCGGACCCTCATCGAGCACGAGCTGGCCGAGACCACTCCGTGCGTGGTGACGGGGCACGGCACCACCTGCCAGCAGCGGTCGATCGAAACCACCTTGGGCGGCCTGACCGATTCGGCCGTGCTGGGCGGGACCGATCCGGCGGGCCCGTTGACCGGGCCGCTGGTGGTGACCATCGGCAAGACCGTGGCCAGCCGGGCGAAGCTGAACTGGTGGGAGAGCCGCGCGCTGTACGGCTGGACCGTGTTGGTGCCGCGCACCAAGGACCAGGCCGGCGAGATGAGCGAGCGGCTGACGGCGTACGGCGCCCTGCCGATCGAGGTGCCGACCATCGCCGTCGAGCCGCCGCGCAGCCCCGCGCAGATGGAGCGGGCCGTCAAGGGCCTGGTCGACGGCCGGTTCCAGTGGGTGGTGTTCACCTCCACCAACGCGGTGCGCGCGGTGTGGGAGAAATTCGGCGAGTTCGGTCTGGACGCCCGGGCGTTCTCGGGGGTGAAGATCGCCTGTGTCGGCGAGTCCACCGCCGACCGGGTCCGCGCGTTCGGGATCAGCCCCGAGCTGGTGCCGGCCGGTGAGCAGTCGTCGCTGGGTCTGCTGGACGACTTCCCGCCGTATGACAGCATTTTCGACCCGGTGAACCGGGTGCTGCTGCCGCGCGCCGACATCGCCACCGAGACGCTGGCCGAGGGCCTGCGCGAACGCGGTTGGGAGATCGAGGATGTCACCGCCTACCGGACGGTGCGGGCCGCCCCGCCGCCGGCGGAGACCCGGGAGATGATCAAGACCGGCGGATTCGACGCCGTGTGCTTCACCTCCAGCTCCACGGTGCGCAACCTGGTCGGCATCGCCGGCAAGCCGCACGCGCGGACCATCATCGCCTGTATCGGTCCCAAGACCGCCGAGACCGCCGCCGAGTTCGGCTTGCGGGTGGACGTGCAGCCCGAAACGGCCGCCGTCGGCCCGCTGGTCGACGCGTTGGCCGAACACGCCGCGCGGTTGCGCGCCGAGGGCGCGCTGCCGCCGCCGCGTAAGAAGAGCCGCAGGCGGTAGTGGCCTACCCGCGGCAGCGTCCGCGCCGGCTCCGCTCCACCCCGGCGTTGCGTCGTCTGGTGGCGCAAACATCTTTGGAGCCAAGGCATTTGGTACTGCCGATGTTCGTCGCCGACGGTATCGACGAACCGCGCCCGATCGCGTCGATGCCCGGGGTCGTGCAGCACACCCGCGATTCACTGCGCAGCGCCGCGGCCGATGCCGTCACCGCCGGGGTGGGCGGGCTGATGCTGTTCGGGGTGCCACGCGACGAGGACAAGGATCTGACGGGGTCGGCCGGCACCGACCCCGACGGCATCCTCAATCTAGCCCTGCGGGACCTGGCCAAGGATCTCGGCGACGCGACGGTGTTGATGGCCGACACCTGCCTCGACGAGTTCACCGACCACGGCCACTGCGGTGTCCTCGACGCCAGGGGCAGGGTGGATAACGACGCGACGCTGGCCAGGTACGTCAAACTGGCTGTGGCACAGGCGGAATCGGGCGCGCACGTGGTCGGGCCCAGCGGAATGATGGACGGGCAGGTGGCCGCGATCCGCGACGGGCTGGACGCCGCGGGTTACGCCGACGTGGTGATCTTGGCGTATGCCGCGAAGTTCGCCTCGGCGTTCTACGGCCCGTTCCGCGAGGCGGTCAGTTCCAGCCTGTCCGGCGACCGGCGCACCTATCAGCAGGAGGCGGGCAACTTTCGCGAGGCGCTCCGCGAGATCCGGCTGGACCTGGACGAGGGTGCGGACATGATCATGGTCAAACCCGCGATGAGTTACCTCGATGTGGTGGCCGCCGCGGCGGACGTCTCACCGGTGCCGGTGGCCGCCTACCAGGTCTCGGGCGAGTACGCCATGATTTGCGCTGCGGCCGCGAACAATTGGATCGACGAGCGTGCGGCGGCGCTGGAGTCGTTGACCGGCATCCGCCGCGCTGGAGCCGACATCGTGCTGACCTACTGGGCCGCGGACGCGGCCGGTTGGCTTTCGTGAAATGGGGCTGGCGGTGAATTCCGAGACTGCAGCGAGGGGCGCCGAACCGAAGCGGTTGTTCTACGAATCGGGCGCCAGCTGGATCTGGGTGCTGTGGGGCCCGGTGGCGGCGGGCGCGATGATCCTGATCGAAGTCTGGAGCGGCGCCCCGGTGTCCTTCCTGATCCCGGTGATCTTTCTGGTCCTGGTGTCGGGGTTCGTCGGGTTGCAGGTCAAGGCGGCGCGGATCCACGTCTCGGTCGAGCTGACCGAAGACGCCCTGCGCCAGGGCACCGAAACGATCCTGGTGCGCGAGATCCTGCGGGTGTATCCCGAACCCGAGCACCACGA
>NZ_LZJG01000336.1:0-9037 GCF_001667785.1 Mycobacterium sp. E3247
GCCTGCTCACCGCCGCGGTGACCGTGATCGTCGTCGTCGGCAATCCGCAGGCCGGCCCACATCCACTCGGCCCCGGTCACCCTGCGATGGAACAACCGGGCGTTGATCGGCAGCGCGAACAGCAGCGAGCACATCAGCAGCGCCTGGACCAGCAGCACCGATCCCTGACCCAACGCGGCCGCCTGCAACGCGACGCTCCCGGCGAGCAGCAGCGCGCCAAGCCACCACCGCTGATTGCGCAGCAGGGTGGCGAACAATTCGACGTGGCCAACCGAGCGGTCCTCGATGCAGTGCGCGGCGCGTTGCTGCAGCACGTCGCCGATCGCGACGCACAGCGCCGAGGCCAGCGCCAGCAGGATGGCAATATCCGCCTTGGCCATCAGGGATTCTCCGTCGAGATCGGATATGAGCACCAATACCGTTGCACCGCAGTGGATTTCACTGAATCAGCCACGGTAGGACGCGGCTTTGGTGGGCCACCTCCGGATCGAGGGGCGCTGCGGCTCCGGCGCGTCGGCGGCCCAGCGACGCTGCCCCACCGCGGCGGCAGCGTCTTCACCGGTCTCGGACCGCTGCCGCAGCCACTCCAACGGTCTGGGCGCCCACCACGTCCACCGGCCGAGCAGGTGGATGAACGCCGGAACCAGGACCATCCGCACCAGGGTGGCGTCGGCCAATACGGCAAGGGTCAGGCCGAGCCCGAGCATCCGCATGAAGGACACGTGCGCCGGTATCAACGCGGCGAACGAGATCGACATCACCAGCGCCGCGGTGGTGACCACCCGCCCGATGCCCGCGATGCCCAAGGCCGTGCTCTCGTCCGTGGCGGCGCGCGCCTCCGCGGCGGTCGGCGGCGTCTCCTCGATCGCCTGCGACGCCAGCCAGTATTCGTGGATCCGCGACACCAGGAACACCTCGTAGTCCATCGCCAGCCCGAAGGCGATGCAGAACAACAGCACTGGGATGTTCGCGTTCAACGTCCCGTTGGGCGTCGTCCCCAGCGCACCCAGGTTGCCGTCCTGGAAGATCCACACCATGGCCCCGAACGCGGCCGTCAGCGACAGCAGGTTGCACGCCAGTGCCTGCAGCGGCAGCACCGCGCTGCCGGTCAGCAGGAACAGCAGCGTGAACGTGATGAGGGCGATCAGCGCGAAAACGACGGGCAACCGCTTGGTGATTGCGCCGACGCTGTCGCGGTTGATCTGGCTCAGCCCCGTCATCTCCACCGACCGCGCCGCCGGTCCGGGGACCTTGTGCAGTTGGTCCAGCTGGGTGTTCGAGGCTGGCGAATAGAGCGGCGCGCTGCTGGTCACGGTGAAGAAAGCGCTGCCGTTGGCGGCGCCGGTAGCCGCGGCGGGCGGTCCCACCCGCCGACCCTCGACGAACGTCCCGGTCGGGGCGGTGACCGCGGACACGTCGGACACGCGCGACAGGGCGGCGGCATAGTGGTCCAGCTCGGCCGGGCCCACACCCTGTGCATCGGGAACGACCGCCGTGACCCCCGTCCCGAAACCGTTGGCGAAATCGTTGTCGAGCATGTCGGCGACCTGGCGCGCCGAGGCCGACCGGGGCAACACGCGCTCGTCTGGAAAGCCCCACTTCACGCCCAAAAACGGCACCCCCAGCAACAACAGCAGCGCGACGACGCTGAGGCCCACCGGCAGGGCGTGGCGCAACACGTACCTGGTCGACCTGTACCAGAACTGCTGCTCGAGCGGTTTGTGCGCGTGATCCCGGAACGACCGCTGCCCGTGCAGGATGCGATGCAGCAGCGGACGCGCGTCCAGCGCATCCAGCCGGGGGCCGAGCAGCGCGATCGCGGCTGGGGTGACCACGATCGCCGTCACCGCCACGATCACCGCGGTGGCCACGATGGTGTAGGCCGAGGATTCCAAGAAGTACATCGGGAACACCGCCATCACGGCCATCGACAATCCGACCGTGGTGGCGGAGAACAGCACCGTCCGGCCCGCGGTGGCCATGGTCCGCATCAGCGCCCGCTCCCGGTCGCCGCTACGGGCCAGTTCCTCGCGGTAGCGGCTGATGATCAGCAGGTTGTAGTCGATCGCCAGGGCAAGCCCCATCGCGATGCTCAGGTCCAGGGCGTACGTCGAGACGTCGGTCGCGAAGGTGATCAGCCGCAACACCGACATGGTGCAGCCGATGGCCAGCGTGCCGAGCACGATCGGCAGCGCCGCCGCCACCACACCACCCAGCACCCAGACCAGGACCGCGAAGCTGAGCGGGATCGCGATGGACTCCATCAACAGGAGGTCCCGCTCGTTCTGATCGTTGATCTGGGCATACGCCACGGCCATGCCCCCGGCGCGCACGGTGACGCCGTCGCGGTCGTGCACCAGTTCGTCGGTGAGGGTGCCGGCGTACTTCTGGGCGTCGTCCTCCCCGCCCTTCAGGTCGGCCACGATCATCCCCGACTTCTGGTCTTTGCTGACCAGTTGGGCGGCGGCCTGGGGCGGTGACGTCCACGCCGAGGACACATTCAAGACCCACGGCGATGTCTTCAGGCGGTTAGCGATGTCGGTTCCGACGTCGCGCGCCAGGTGGCTCTCGACGCCGGCCGGGGCCGTCACCACGATCAGCATTTGCTGATCGGTCTGGTTGAACTTGTCGCGAAGCACATTGGTCGCCCGCGCGGACTCCGAGGTCGGGTCCTGAAACCCGCCGCCCGACAGTTTGTTGATCACAGGGAGGCCGAAGACCGCCGCCCCGACGAGCACCAAGGCAGCGACCGCAATGATGCGGCGCGGCGCGGCGATGGCAAGGCGGGTGAGTGCTTGCAGCACGGTTAGTCCTTTCAGCGCTAATGGCCCCGGCGTATCCCTATACCCGAACGGGCGAACCTGACCCACCTTCGTCAGGGCCGGCCCGGTGACGTTTGGCAATTCACCACTCGGGTATCGAACGGGAGGGGCCCCCAATAGGTCATTCGCAGTGCGAAGTGCCGTTTTGGCTGGGCTATAAGCGGATTGGATGAGCGATGAACTCGACCGACAACGCCATCAGCATGAGGCATCCGACCGAAGACGACCTGCAAGCCGTCTACCGGAATCAGGCCCGTACCTTCGGCGACCCGGTGGACGACGTTGCCATCGAGGCGTGGAAACGCCGCGTCAGCGTCAACGACATCCTGGTGGCCGAGGACGTCTCCGATCCGCAACAGCCGTTGCTGGTGGGAACGTCCATCATCTACCCGACCCAGCTGACGGTGCCGGGTGGAACCAGCCTGCGGGCCGCATGGCTGACGATGATCGCCGTCGCGTCAACGCATCAGGGCAAGGGGGTATGGGCACAGCTCAGCGCCAAGGGGCTGGGCATACTCATCGACCGCGGTTACCCGATCGTCTTCGGTGTGCCGACCCAGACCGCGATGTACGACGGCTTCGGCGCCGGCGTGGCGAGCTACCTCCGCAGCTACCGCATCGACCGCCGATTCGCCAAGCTGCGCACCCCGCCGAGCGAGATCAGGGCTCGCGAGGTGCACACCGACGAAGCGCAACACCTGCTGCCGAAAATCTACGAAAGATGGTGCGCCACAACGCCCGGCGCGGTGACCCGCGACGACGCCTGGTGGGCGGACTACTTCGACGACAGGCCAACCCAGCGCGGGAATGGGACCGCGCTGAACTACACGATCCATCCGGACGGCTTCTTGACGTACCGGGTCGTCGGCCAGTCGGACCACGGGTACCGACCCCCGTTGGGGACCGTCGTCGTCGAGGACTTCTGCCCCGTCACGGACGAGGCGCACACCGAGTTGCTGCAGACATTGCTGGTCTTGGAGATGTTCGACACCGTCGAGATCGACGTGCCGGCTGACGACCCGCTGCCGCTCAAGCTCACCGACCTGCGAGCCGCGGAAACCACCGGCGTGAACGATTTCCTGTGGGTGCGGATCAACGATGTCCCCGAGGTCCTCGGCACCCGCGCCTACGCCGCCGACCTCGAGGTCACGCTGGAGGTCGACGACCCGCTCGGCCTGGCGGGCGGACAATTCCTGCTGCAGACCCGTGACGGCGTGGGAAAGTGCACGCCGCACGACGGTTCCGCCGACGTGAAGGTCAGCCTGGCCGATCTCGCCACCATGTATATGGGCGCGCACAGCGCCTCCGAACTCAGCCGAACCGGCCGGATCACCGAGCTGCGGCGGGGCACACTCCACGACCTGAACGCCGCCTTCGCCACCGACCGGGCCCCGTACTGCGGGACGCTCTTCTGAGCCGATCGTTGTGCGCAACAGGTGCTTTCGTCGACCATTAGCGCCGGAACGCTCGCACGGGCGCCAACCATCCCGCCCCCTCCCGGCGGTGTTGGCTATCCTGGAAGGGATCGGAGGATTTCGCACCGCGGCAGGACGCCTGTTATTGTCGCGTACGCGGTCTCGGCCGTCGAAAGCGCCGTTAGCTCAGTTGGTAGAGCAGCTGACTCTTAATCAGCGGGTCCGGGGTTCGAAACCCTGACGGCGCACCACAGACGTACTCAACATTTCCGCCTATGACCAGGATGGATGCGTCGGCACCGCGCGAAGGCTCGGCGATCTGCACGGCGGGTCCCGTCGGCCGGACGTTCGGTTCATCGCACCGTCGCGCGGGAGCCTGAGCCGGCCGTGCTCAACTCGGCGTCGGCTGTGCCCCAGCTCAGCGGGAGCGACTTGAGGGCAAAGCTCTTCGAGGGGAACTTGATCTCCGGGATGTACCCCGGCGGGACTTCGAAGTCCGGGATGCGCTTGAGCCACTCGTTGACGACGATCGTCAGTTCCATGCGTGCCATGTGGGAGCCGATGCAGCGATGCGGCCCGCCCCCGAACCCCCAGTGGCGGTGCACCTTTCCGTCCATGACCAAGTCGTCGGTCGATATCTCGTCGCTACCGTCGCGGTTGATCGCGGCCGTGCACAACCGTACTGGTGTGCCGGGGGGAAGGGTCATGCCGCCGACCTTGACGAAGTCGGTGGTCACCCGCGCGGCCAGGGGGGCCGCCGGCTCGAGCCGGACGATTTCTTCGATGAAAACCTTCACCTGCCCTGGTTCGTCGCGAAGTTCCCTGCGCAGCTGGGGTCTGCGCGCCAGTTCGAACAGCGAGAACCCGATGGCCGCGGCCACGGTGTCCAGACCGGACAACACCAGCAGGTGGCTCATGCCGAGGAGCTCGAGGTCACTTAGCTCCCCCGGGCCGATCATCACCCGGGATAGCATGTCCGAGCCCGGCTCCCGCCGGCGTCGCAAGATGGCGTCGGTGAAGTAAGCCAGCAGCTCGTTGCCCTCGGGTCCGCCGTCCACCGCGGCGTCCTTCCAGCCGATCACACGGTCCCGGTCTTCCAGCGGCAACCCGTAGAGGTCCATGAACACCTGGTACGGGTAGAGCCGCGCGAAATCCGCCATCACCTCGCATCCGCCCCGGCCAGCGAGGTCAGCGATCATCTCGACGGCGTGGCGTTCCATCACGGGCCAGGATTCGGCCAAGGCGTGCGGGCTGAAGTGCGGTTGCAGGATCTTGCGGTAGCGGGTGTGCTCGGGGGGGTCGAACGCCGATGGCAGCACCGGCAACGGGCTGCCGGGAGGCTGCAGTGCCAAATGCGCCGAGAAGAGATTGGGTTGGCGTAGCGCCGCCAGCACATCCTCACGGCGGGTCAGGTAATACGCGCCGTTCATGAAGACGACGGGCCCGGCGTCCCGCAAAGCCTTCCACCCGACACCTCGATCGGCGGCCAACGGCAACGCGGAATGCTCCAGCCGCGGTAGGTGAAACTTCCCCGGCTGGCACGCCTCGGGTGTATCCGAGTGGATGGGCCCCGAATTGAGTTCTTGTGCATTCGATTTCATCGACGTTCCGCCGGACTCGTGAGGGAGGGTTGACTAATAGCTGTGGACATGTCGGTTCCTCGAGGATGCGAAGGGATGAGCGCCCGACGCTCAGGGCGTCGCAGGGCGCCGCGATATGGGGATCGGCTATGAGCCGCGCAAACGCGCAGCGTCAAAACGAAATTGGTCTGCGCGTGGGCTGTACGGGCCTAGTCGGAAGGCGCGAAAGGTGGGAGTGGAACCCTCAGCAGCGGATAACGCAGAGCCGGGTGGAGTTGTCTCGGTGGTCGGGAACGGCCGCAGGCGCGACGCGGACCGGCGGCGGCTCGGCCGCGGCAAACGAAGTCGGCAACGCCAACCAGCCGCCTTGGTGCGTCATCGGAGGCCAGCTGGTCGGCCGGTCGCGTGTCATCCACATGCTGTGGAACGGCTTTTTGTCCGTCGACGTCGAGCCGGTTGCCGGGCCATGGTCGGCACGGCTGATCGTTTGGGCAGCGTCAGCGCGCGCATGACCGGCTTGCGTTTGCGTACTTTGGGTTTGCTGGGTCCACGCCGCCGGCTCGGGGAGCGTGCCCGCTGCGAACTGCGGGCGCAGGGAGGATCCGGCGATCAAGGCGACGAACAGGCTCAGCGCCGACACGACGGCGACGATCGACCGCCGTCGTCGCGTCATCCGAGCGCTCTCACGGCCCACAGTGGCAGGACTGTACAAGGCATTACTTGTCAGCTGGCCATCAATGAGCTGTGAAAACGATCCGAGTCGGGTGCGCGGCGTCGGGTTCGTGACCAACCTCACCCGGTCCGCACTGACCCGGCGCGAAAGGTGTTCCTGGACACCGACTTTGCAGTTGGTAGCCGCTTCCGTGCTGCATGGTTTGCCAGTCGACCGCCGCTAGGAGGCGTACGGGACGCGGCGTCGGCGCCACCGCTCGCCACCGAAAACGGCGCCGGCTGCCCCGGATTCGGCTGCATTCGTGACCGGGCCCGGTCGCGCCACTTCCTCAATGTGCCGAAACCACTGCGCTGCAGATTGTTCGGGTCGCACCGTAACATCCGAACAACGCGGCGCCGCGTGCAGTGACTGCCCCATATTGGCGAGAACACCGACCGCCGCCGGGGCGCAAGGAACCGACTCTATTTTTGACGCCGTATGCCCCCGCGATAGCTGTTGCTCCAGGTATTTTTTGCTGCACCGGTTGGCGCCGACCCGCTACCGGGTACGAGTGCGTCGAAGGAGCCGCCATGGGGTTCATCCAGCCGAACCTGCCCGTCGTCGACATCGCCGACTGGAGCAAGCAGAGCCGCGCGCAGCGGATCGTGCCGATGGTGCGCCACATCGCGGAAAACGGGTTCGGCACCCCGCTGGTGATGCATGTGATGTACGGGGTGAAGATCGCGCTGTACGTTCTCGGCGGCTGGGTGTTCGGGTGGTGCACGGCGGGCATCGGCGGCTTCACGGGCGTCGCCGCGTGGTGGTCGGAGCCCATCGTGTTCGAGAAGGCCGTGCTGTACACCATGCTGTTCGAAGTCGTCGGGCTGGGCTGCTGCTTCGGGCCACTGGCCGGGCGTTACTTCCCGCCGATGGGCTCCATCCTGTACTGGCTGCGCCCCGGCACCATCCGGCTGCCACCCTGGCCCGACCGGGTCCCGCTGACCAAGGGCACCGTCCGCAGCCCGATCGACGCGGCGCTCTACGCCGCGCTGCTGGTGTTGCTGGCGATCGCGTTGGTCTCCGGCGGCACCGGCCCAATCCCCGCCCTGCACACGCAGATTGGGGTGCTGGCGCCCTGGCACACCGTGGCGATCCTGGCGGTCCTGGCCGCCGTCGGCCTGCGCGACAAGGTCATCTTCCTGGCCGCCCGCGGCGAGGTCTACGCGCCGCTCGCGCTGGTGTTCCTGTTCTCCGGGGCGGACTCGATCATCGGGGCCAAGGTGGTCTTCATGGTCATCTGGCTGGGGGCGGCCACCTCAAAGCTCAACCGGCACTTCCCGTTCGTCATCTCGACGATGCTGGCGAACAACCCGTTCATCCCGTCGGGCCCGCTCAAGCGGTCGATGTTCAAGCGCTATCCGGACGACCTGCGCCCCAGCGCGCTGGCGGGTTTCATCGCGCACTTCTCCACCGCCGTCGAGGGCCTGGTGCCGCTGGCGTTGCTCTTCTCCCACGGCGGCTGGCCCACGGCCATCGCCGCGTTCGTGATGATCGTGTTCCACCTGAACATCCTGCTGGCCTTCCCGATGGGGGTGCCGTTGGAGTGGAACGTGTTCATGATCTTCGGGGTGCTGTCGCTGTTCGTGGCGCACGCCCGCCTCGGACTGTCCGATCTGGCCCACCCGTTGCCGGTGGCGATCCTCTTCGTGGTCATCGCCGGAATCGTCGTCGTCGGAAACCTCTACCCGCGCAGGGTGTCCTTCCTGCCGGGCATGCGGTACTACGCGGGCAACTGGGACACCACCGTGTGGTGCGTCAAGCCATCGGTCGACGAGAAGTTCCGCACCGGGTCGCGCGCGTTGGGACCCATGCAACACCTGCAGCTCGAGCGCCTCTACGGCTCCAGGGAGGCGACCCTGGTCCCGCTTCACCTCGCCATGGCGTTCCGCGGGATGAACACCCACGGCCGCGCGCTGTTCACCCTGGTGCACCGCGCGCTGGCCGGCTACGACGAGGACGACTACAACCTGTGCGAGGGCGAGGTCCTGTGCTCGATGGTGCTGGGATGGAACTTCGGCGACGGGCACATGCACAACGAATGCCTCATCGAGGCCTTACAGCAGCGCTGCGACTTCCAGCCCGGTGACGTGCGGGTGGTCATTCTGGACGCCCAACCCATCCACGTCCAGCGGCAGGAATACCGGCTTGTCGACGCGGCGACCGGCGAATTCGAGCGCGGCTACGTCGACGTCGAGGACATGGTCGCGGCGCAGCCATGGGACGACGACATTCCGGTGCACGTTCAGAGCGGCACGGGTGCCGGCATGACCTGAGGCGTCAGCGGTTGCGCACCCGGTGCACCACCACCACGACCACGAGGGCACCGACGCCGGCCAGGGTCACCGTCACCGCCGGCTTCTTCACGAACTCGATCGCCTTCGCCTTCAGGTCGTCGGCGAGGCGGCGCGGGTTGGCCCGCACGGCAAGAGTGTCGACGGTGGCCGCCAGCTGGTCGCGGGCGACGTCGATGTCCCGCTTGATGGCCTCGGGGTCCCGGTCCGCCACGTG
>NZ_LZJG01000337.1:0-5529 GCF_001667785.1 Mycobacterium sp. E3247
TTGCGCTGCTCGGGCGCACGGATCGCCCACAGCAGCCAACCGCACGCCGCCGTGTCGGTCGGCGCCGTCGACCTGGTGGTGCTGTCCGATTACCTGGTCGCCGATCCCCGCATGGTCCGCGAGCTGCACGCCGAGCGCGTCCCCCACCTGCCGGTACGGGTCCGTGACGGCGTCGGGCTGATCGGTCCGCTGGTCATCCCCGGCACCACCAGTTGCCTGGGCTGCGCCGACCTGCATCGGCGCGACCGCGACGCGGCGTGGCCGGCGATCTCGGCGCAGCTGCGGGAAACCGTCGGCGTGGCCGACCGGGCCACGCTGCTGGCGACCGCGGCGCTGGCGCTGAGCCAGGTGAACCGGGTGATCGCGGCGGTCCGCAACCAAGAGGCCGTACCCGAGCCCCAGACGTTGAACGCCACACTGGAATTCGACCTCAACGTGGGCGTCATCGTCGCGCGCGAATGGACCCGGCATCCGCTGTGCACGTGCTGACGGCGCGGAACTAACCCAGGCGCCCCTGCTCCGGAACGTTCGCCGACACCGATTCGTAGGCCGTCGCGAGCAGGTGCAGGATCTCCGCGGTCAGGGTGCGGTCGGTGCGGTGTTTGTCCAGCGTTTCGATGATCGCCCTGAACAGGGAGTCCGCGGCGTCGTGCTGCGATTGTTTTGCTGACATGGCCTGGCCGATACCGCCTTTCGGAAGCGTCCTGCGCGGGGCCGGCTGGTGCGACCCGCAAGGACAACTTAGGGCCACCGGCCGCCGGCAGCGCGGCTAGGAGATGTTGTGAAGATCAAGCGCGAGCCGAGCCGGCCGTCATGGATGATGGATACGTGGCAGACATCAAACGTGGCCGTGCGGCGCGGAACGCGAAGCTGGCCAGCATCCCGGTCGGCTTCGCCGGCCGCGCGGCGCTCGGCTTCGGCAAACGGCTGACCGGCAAGTCGAGGGACGAAGTCCAGGCCGAATTGATGGAGAAAGCCGCCAACCAGCTGTTCACCGTCTTGGGCGAGCTCAAAGGCGGGGCGATGAAGGTGGGCCAGGCCCTGTCGGTCATGGAGGCCGCCATCCCGGACGAGTACGGCGAGCCGTACCGCGAGGCGTTGACCAAGCTGCAGAAGGATGCCCCGCCGCTGCCGGCCAACAAGGTGCATCGGGTGCTCGACGGCCAGCTGGGCACCAAGTGGCGCGAACGGTTCAGTTCGTTCGACGACAAGCCCGTCGCGTCGGCCAGCATCGGCCAGGTGCACAAGGCGGTCTGGTCCGACGGCCGCCCGGTGGCCGTCAAGATCCAGTACCCGGGCGCCGACGAGGCGCTGCGCGCCGACCTCAAGACCATGCAGCGGATGGTCGGCGTGGTCAAACAGCTCGCCCCGGGCGCCGACGTCCAGGGCATCGTCGACGAACTCGTCGAACGCACCGAGATGGAACTCGACTATCGGCTGGAGGCCGACAACCAGCGCGCCTTCGCCAAGGCCTACGAGGGCCACCCGCACTTCGCGATCCCCCACGTCGTCGCCAGCGCGCCCAAGGTCGTGGTCCAGGAGTGGATCGACGGCTTGCCGCTGGCCGAGATCATCCGCACCGGCACCCGCGAGCAGCGCGACCTCATCGGCACGCGGCTGCTCGAGCTCACCTTCGACGCGCCGCGCCGGCTGGGGATGCTGCACGGCGACGCCCACCCGGGCAACTTCATGCTGCTGCCCGACGACCGGATGGGCGTCATCGACTTCGGCGCCGTCGCCCCGCTGCCCGGCGGGTACCCGATCGAGCTGGGCATGACGATCCGCCTGGCCCGCGACAAGAACTACGACCTGCTGTTGCCGACGATGGAGAAGGTCGGCTTCATCCAGAAGGGCCAGCAGGTCTCGGTGCGCGACATCGACGAGATGTTGCGCCAGTACGTCGAGCCCATCGAGGTCGACGAATTCCACTACACGCGCAAGTGGCTGCAGCGCATGACCGTGGGCCAGATCGACCGGTCGGTGTCGCAGATCAAGACCGCCCGGCAGATGGACCTGCCGCCCAAGCTGGCCATCCCGATGCGCGTCATCGCCTCGGTGGCCGCGATCCTGTGCCAGCTGGACGCCCGGGTGCCGATCAAGGCGCTGTCCGAGGAGCTGATCCCCGGCTTCGCCGAGCCCGACAGCGCCATCGTCTAGGCCGCGGCCTCGTCTTTGCGGGGCCGCCCGCGCGGTCGTTTGAAGGTCAGGATCGAGCCCCGGTCGAGGATCTCGCCGCCCCACACCCCCCACGGCTCGGCCCGCTCCAGCGCCGACGCCAGGCACTGCCGCCGGATCGGGCAGCCCCCGCAGAGGGCCTTGGCGCGCTCGAGGTCGGCCGGGGCGTCAGCGAACCAGAGGTCGGGGTCGCCGGCGTGACACGGCAACACCGCCGACGGCTGTCCGGGGACGGTCAGTACCGGCATGTCCTGCTCACCTGCTTCCTGGTCGGGGCTTCCTTCTTGTTCGGATCCGGACCAGGTAGCGGGCTTGCGCCCGAAAAGACTGTGGCCACGGATCCTTGACTTCGGGTCCGTGGCCATTCGGTGAAAACCGGGGAGTTACGTAGCCATTCGGTGGACCCCGAGTCGCACGGACGCGTTCGTCGCGGCGGCGGCGGCGCGATGCTTGAGCGCGGCCGCCGGCACGGCGGTGTGGGCGGCATGCTTAAGCGCGGCCGCCAGGGCGGCCACGCCCACACCGAACACGTCGTTGATCATCGCGGCCACCCTCCTTCCATTAGCGCAGGACGCGGTTTCGAGGGTAGATCGTCGCCGCCGTTCACCACAACCGATTTTCTGACCTGCGCCTTTACCGGTCAGCGTGCGCGTACCAGCTCCAGGACGTCGGGCCCGTACTGTTCCAGCTTGCGCGCGCCGATGCCGGGGATGGCGATCAGCGCGTCCTCGTCGTCGGGCCGCAGCTCGGCGATCGCGATCAGCGTGTTGTCGGTGAACACGACGTACGCGGGCACCTTCTGCTCCTTGGCGATGTCCAGCCGCCACGCCTTGAGCCGCAGTAGCAACTCCTCGTCGACGTCGGCCGCACACGTCTCACAGCGCCGCAGCATGACCGCCGCCGCGGTGGACAGGTCCTTGTTGCAGATCCGGCAGCGCGTCGCGGTGCCCTTGTTGCGACGGGACTTGGCCGGCGTGGCGTCGGCGCGCGCCTGCGGCGCGATGCCGTTCAGGAACCGTGACGGCTTGCGGCCCTGCCGCCCGCCGGGGCTGCGGGCCAGCGCCCAGCTGAGCGCCAGATGCGTTCGCGCCCTGGTGATTCCGACGTAGAGCAGCCGACGCTCCTCTTCGACGGCCTCGCTGTCGGGGCCGTGCGCCAGCGCGTGCGAGATGGGCATGGTGCCGTCGGCCAGGCCGACCAGGAACACCGCATCCCACTCCAGACCCTTGGCTGCGTGCAGCGAGGCCAGCGTGACGCCCTGCACCACCGGTGGGTGCCGCGCGTCCGCGCGCAACCGGAGTTCGGCGAGCAGGCCGGTGAGCTCCAGCTGCGGCCGCTGAGCCACCTCGTCGTCGACCAACTCGGCCAGCGCGGTCAGCGCCTCCCAGCGCTCCCGGGCGCGGGTGCCGACCGGCGGCTCCGCCGTCAGCCCGAGGGGTTCCAGGACCCCCCGCACGACCGCGGGCAGCGGCCCCGCCGAACCGTTTTCGGCACCGCGCTCGGCTGCACGCTGCAGTGCCACCAGCGCCTGCTTGATCTCTTGACGGGTGAAGAACCCCTCGCCGCCCCGGACCTGATAGGGGATGCCGGCCTCGGTCAACGCCTCCTCGTAGGCCTCCGACTGGGCGTTGACGCGGTACAGCACGGCGATCTCCGACGGCGGAGTGCCCGATTCGATCAGCCGGGCTATCGAAGCCGCGACCGCGGCGGCCTCGGCCGGTTCGTCGGGATGCTCGCGGAACGACGGCGCCGGCCCCGGCGGGCGCTGGCCCACCAGGTGCAGCTTGCTGCCGGCGACCCGGCCGCGGGCCGCCGCGACCACCTGGTTGGCCAGCGACACCACCTGGGGGGTGGAGCGGTAGTCACGTTCCAGGCGGACCACAGTGGCGTCGGGATAGCGCCGCGAGAAGTCGAGCAGGAAGCGCGGTGAGGCCCCGGTGAACGAATAGATGGTCTGGTTGGCGTCGCCGACGACGGTCAGGTCGTCCCGGTCGCCGAGCCACGCCGTGAGCACCCGCTGCTGCAGGGGGGTGACGTCCTGGTATTCGTCGACGACGAAGCAACGGTAACGGCCCCGGAACTCGTCGGCCACCGCGGCGTCGTTCTCGATCGCGGCGGCGGTGTGCAGCAGCAGGTCGTCGAAGTCGAGCAGCGTCACGGACTCGTCGCGAACCTTCAGCGCCTCGTAGGCGGCGTACACGGTCGCGACCCGGGCGGCGTCCAACGGGATGTCCCGGCCGGCCGCCGCCACGGCGGCCGGGTAGTCCTCGGGACCGATCAGCGACGCCTTGGCCCACTCGATCTCGCCCGCCAAGTCGCGGACGTCCTCGGTGCTGGCTCCGCGGGGCCCGGTCTGTGTGCTCGCGGGCGCCGGGACCGGCAAGACCCGCACCATCACGCACCGCCTCGCGCTGCTCGTCGTCCAGCCCGGCGGTCAAGGCGTCGGCGACCGTCGGCATGGCGTCCATCTTGACAGCGAAGGCCGACAAACCGGGGCGCCGCCCGGTGCGCGCCGGCGAGTTGCCGTGACACGCCGGCACGCGCGCGACGCCCCCGGCGCGGAACACGGTGCCGCCCGGCTACGTTAACGGGCTATGACCTCTGCCCCGATCACCGTCTACACCACCTCGTGGTGTGGCTACTGCCACCGCCTGATGACCGTGCTGAAGTCCAACGGAATCCCTTACCAGGCGGTCGACATCGAGCAGGACCCCGCGGCGGCCGAGTTCGTCGGTTCGGTCAACGGCGGCAACAGGACGGTCCCGACGGTGAAGTTCGCCGACGGGTCGACGCTGACCAACCCGAGTGCGGCCCAGGTCAAGGCCAAACTCGCCGAGACCGGAGCCTGAGGCCCCGGCGCGTCGACACGCCGCCGGCGTTGACCAAGTACTCATCGGACTCGCCGCGCGGCCCTAACATAGGTGACCATGGCGTCGAGTTCGCGGTCGAGCCGTTTTCGCCGGCGCCTGTCGGTGCTGGGCAGGGCTTCGGCCGTCATCGCCTGCGGCGCCGCGGTGGTCGTGTCGGCGTGCTCGCACCCGCCGAGCAAAACCGCGGCGACGGCTCCCGAACACGCGTACGCCGAATCATTGGTCATCAGCCTGGCCGACGCGCGTCGCATCGCCAATTTCGAAGGGCTGCAACCGTATTCGTATGCCGACCGGCACGAACCACCGCGCGATAACGTCGGCAGCCCGCCCGGCCCCTGCCGCGCGGTCGGATCCACCGACCTCACGTTCGCCGGGGGCTGGAAGGAATACCGCTCGGTGGGCTACAGCGGCTCGACCGACGACCTGAGGCCCGGCGGCATCGCCCCGATCAACGAGATCACCAACACCGTCGCCGTCTATCCCG
>NZ_LZJG01000338.1:0-19397 GCF_001667785.1 Mycobacterium sp. E3247
ACCCGGATGCCGATGACCTTGCCGGACTCGCCGTGCGGCACCTTCAGTGAGGTGTCGCGGACCTCGCGGGCCTTCTCACCGAAGATCGCCCGCAGCAGCCGCTCCTCCGGGGTCAGCTCGGTCTCACCCTTCGGGGTGACCTTGCCGACCAGGATGTCGCCGTCGCGGACCTCGGCGCCGATGCGGACGATGCCGCGCTCGTCGAGGTCGGCGAGCACCTCGTCGGAGACGTTCGGGATGTCCCGCGTGATCTCCTCGGCGCCCAGCTTGGTGTCGCGGGCGTCGATCTCGTGCTCCTCGATGTGGATCGAGGTGAGCACGTCCTCCTCAACCAGGCGGTTGGAGAGGATGATCGCGTCCTCGTAGTTGTGGCCCTCCCACGGCATGATCGCCACGAGCAGGTTCTTGCCCAGGGCCATCTCACCGTTTTCGGTGCACGGACCGTCGGCGATCACCTGGCCGGCCTCGACCCGGTCACCGGCGTCCACGATCGGCGACTGGTTCGCGCAGGTGCCGTGGTTGGAGCGCTCGAACTTGCGCATCCGGTAGGTGTGCCGGGTGCCGTCGTCGGCCATCACGGTGATGTAGTCGGCGGACACCTCCTCGATCACCCCGGCCTTGTCGGCGACCACCACGTCGCCGGCGTCGATCGCCGCGCGGAGCTCCATCCCGGTGCCCACCAGCGGCGCCTCGCTGCGCACCAGCGGAACCGCCTGACGCTGCATGTTGGCGCCCATCAGGGCACGGTTGGCGTCGTCGTGCTCGAGGAACGGGATCATCGCGGTCGCCACCGACACCATCTGGCGCGGCGAGACGTCCATGTAGTCCACCTCCGACGACGGCACGTACTCGACCTCGCCCGCCTTGCGGCGGACCAGGACGCGCGGCTCGACGAACCGGCCGTTCCCGTCGATCGGCGAGTTGGCCTGCGCCACGACGTGGCGGTCCTCCTCGTCGGCGGTCAGGTAGTGGATCTCGTCGGTGACCACACCGTCGACCACCTTGCGGTAGGGCGTCTCGATGAACCCGAACGGGTTGACCCGCGCGTACACCGACAGCGAGCCGATCAGACCGATGTTGGGACCCTCGGGGGTCTCGATCGGGCACATCCGGCCGTAGTGCGACGGGTGCACGTCGCGGACCTCCAGGCCCGCGCGCTCACGGGACAGACCGCCGGGACCCAGCGCCGACAGGCGGCGCTTGTGGGTCAGACCCGACAGCGGGTTGTTCTGGTCCATGAACTGCGAGAGCTGGCTGGTGCCGAAGAACTCCTTGATCGCGGCGACCACCGGGCGGATGTTGATCAGCGTCTGCGGCGTGATGGCCTCGACGTCCTGGGTGGTCATCCGCTCGCGGACCACCCGCTCCATCCGGGACATGCCGACCCGGATCTGGTTCTGGATCAACTCGCCGACGGTGCGCAGGCGGCGATTGCCGAAGTGGTCGATGTCGTCGGTCTCCACCGGCACCTCGACGCCGCCGGGGACGGTCATGACAGCGGGCTGGCCATCCGTACGGGCGTGGTGCAGGCGCACCAGGTACTCGATGGTGGCGACGACGTCTTCCTCGGTCAGGGTCGACGACGTGATCGGCTCGCCTGCGTTGAGGCCCAGCTTCTTGTTGACCTTGTACCGGCCCACGCGGGCCAGGTCGTAGCGCTTCTCCTTGAAGAACAGGTTCTCCAGCAGCGTCTGCGCGGACTCCTTGGTCGGCGGTTCGCCCGGGCGCAGCTTGCGGTAGATGTCCAGCAGGGCCTCGTCGGTGCCGGCCGTGTTGTCCTTCTCCAGCGTCCCCATCATGATCTCGGAGAAGCCGAACCGCTCGTGGATCTGCTCGTTGGTCCAGCCGAGCGCCTTGAGCAGGACGGTGACCGGCTGGCGGCGCTTGCGGTCGATGCGCACGCCGACGGTGTCGCGCTTGTCGACGTCGAACTCCAGCCACGCGCCGCGGCTGGGGATCACCTTGACGCTGTGCAGCAGCTTCTCGGTCGACTTGTCGATGCTCTCGTCGAAGTACACGCCGGGCGAGCGCACCAGCTGGCTGACGACCACACGCTCGGTGCCGTTGATGATGAAGGTGCCCTTCTCCGTCATCATCGGGAAGTCACCCATGAACACCGTCTGGCTCTTGATCTCGCCGGTGTTGTTGTTGATGAACTCGGCCGTGACGAACAACGGGGCCGCGTACGTCATGTCCTTGTCTTTGCACTCCTCGACCGGCGCCTTGACCTCGTCGAAGCGGGGGTCGGAGAACGACAGCGACATCGAGCCCGAGAAGTCCTCGATCGGCGAGAGCTCGTACAGCACCTCTTCGAGGCCGCCGACCGGGGTGGGCTCGCCGCGCTCGGCGGCGGCCGCACGCCAACGCGGCGAGCCGATCAACCACTCGAACGAATCGATCTGCACATCGAGCAGGCCGGGAACCTCGAGCGGTTCGCGGAGCTTGGCGAACGACACTCGGTTGGGCGCTCCGGGCACGGAGCCGTTTAAGGAACTTCCATTAGAGGAACTTTGTGGGCGATCCGTTTTGCTCTGGCGAGAATCAGCCAAGATGCATCCTTCCAGCACCTCGTGCGACTCACGAAAACCGGGACCCGGTCTGTTCGCCGCGAATTGTGTCGGTTAGGCCGGCGAACGATCTGTCCGATTCTCACGCGCACAACTAAAGAACTAAGCCGCTAGAGGGGGCTCAGGCTTAGACCACAGTGTCAAGTGGCGGGTGAGGTGGGCAGGAGGTAGCCAGCGCAACGTCCAACAATAGCGTAGGACGGCGCATTCCTCAACTGCCCAGCACAGGCAATCCAGGGACATCGGCGCTGGCTGGCATCTCGACTTTCCACTGGATACATGCTGCCCAACAGACTGGCCCGTTTACGGCCCGTCGTCAAGAGGGCGGGCCGCCGAGTTACGCGAAGTTATCGCGAAACCTCGGGCCGGTCGTCTAGTCGCCGACCTCGTGCGCCCGGTACTTGTGGGTACCCTCCATGTCGTCGATGATCGCGGCCTGTGCCTTCTGCGGCAGGGTGTGCAGAATCTCGCGCACCCGCGCCTGGCGCCGGGCGACGGCCTTGCGTTCCGGCATTCCCGGCGACGCGACGATCTGCGGCGGCACCCCTTCGATCTCCTCGACACCGCCGGCGTGCTGGCCGGCTTCGAGGGCGGCCTGCTCTTCGGCCATGGTCGACTCGTCCTTTTCCTCGGACATGCCGATCGGCCCGATGCGGCGGCCGTTGAGGAACTGCCGCACAACCGGCTCGTCACTGGTCAGCAGCACCTCGCGCGGGCCGAACATGACCAGCTTGCGCCGGAAGAGCATGCCCATGTTGTCCGGCACGGTGCGGGCGATGTTGATGTTGTGCGTGACGATCAGGACGGTGGCGTCGATTTGGGCGTTGATGTCGAGGATGAGCTGGCTCAGGTAGGCGGTACGAACCGGGTCCAGACCCGAGTCGGGCTCGTCGCAGAGGATGATCTGCGGGTCCATCACCAGGGCGCGGGCCAGGCTGGCGCGCTTGCGCATGCCGCCGGAGATCTCGCCGGGGAACTTCTTCTCGTCGCCCCCCAGGCCGACCATCGTCAGCTTCTCCATGACGATGTCACGGATCTCGCCTTCCTTCTTCTTGGTGTGCTCGCGCAGGGGGAAGGCGGCGTTGTCGAACAGGTTCATCGAACCGAACAGCGCGCCGTCCTGGAACATCACGCCGAACAGCGTGCGGATCTCGTAGAGCTCCTTGGCCGAGCACTGCAGGATGTCGGTGCCGTCGATGACGACCGAGCCGCGCTCCGGCCGCAGCAGGCCGATCAGGGACTTCAGGAACACCGATTTGCCGGTACCCGAGGGCCCCAGCAGGACGCTGACCTCCCCGGCGGGGATCTCCAGCGTCACGTCTTCCCAAATCCTGGAGGATCCGAAGGACTTCGTGAGGCCGTTCACCTCAATAGCGACACCCATGGGAGATCCTTCCGTCGACGCTCAAGCCCGCCACCTGCCCTTTTATGTGGCATGAGTCACTGTAGCGCACGCTTGCTACGCGGCATCAGGGTTGCGCGGCACAGCCGGCAAAAATTGGCTGACCTGAGATCCCGCCGCCGCCGGCGGCGGGTGTCCTATTCAACGCGCGTTAGCCAGCGGGCGCCCAGTTCCCATGGAAGCCCATCGGCACCCGCTGCGGCAGGTGCACGGTAGCCACCGACTCGAGCGTCGCGGCGTCCAGCAACACCAGCTGGCCTTCGTCGCGGCCGCGGTGATAGCCGTAGCCCATCAGGATGCCGTCGTCCTCGGCGCGTCCTTTCTGGGAGCCGGGGTTGGGCACGAAAGACATCTCGCCGAGCAAAAGGTCGGGGTCCAGCGGCGCGACCGCGCTGGATCCGGTCGCGTAGTCGTGCTTGTACAGCGCGGTCGACATCTCGGATGCCCCGCCGGAGAGATACCCACCGTCCACGCCGACGGCGTAGCCGAACCGGTGCCGCCCACCCAGCAGGGCCTCGTTGATGCGGGGAAACTCCTGCGGCCGATCGTCGCGGCGCTCGCTGCTCACCGCACCGGTCGCCAGGTTGACGGTCCAGCGGTCCAGCGTTGGCCGGCTGTCGCCGGGACCGCGCAGGTCCCGATCGAACATCCGCGAATAGCGCACCACGTCGAGCACCAAAACCTCGGTCCCGCCACGCATCTCGGAATAGGCGTTGAGCGGGTGGTAGACGTAACAGGGTTCGATATCGAACCAGCGGATGGCATCTTTGCCCGCGTTGCTCCCGCGGCCCTCGCGCGGCATGACCCCGATGCGCGCCGGGTAGTTCGCATCCCAGCGGTAGGGCATCCGGTTGATCGGCTGCCGATTGCGGTTCATCATCGTTGCGAGCGGGCTGGGGATCCGGACGCGGCCAAGCACCGATTGCGCCACCAGCCGCGCCGGCGCACTGAGCGGGCGGGGCACCTTAACCGGAGCGATCTGGATCGGGTCAAACGTCACCGGCAGGTCGTAGATCACCACGTATTTGTCGGTCAGGGAGAAGTCGTGCATCATCGGCGACCCGCTCACCTCGATGTCGACGGTTCGCCGCGCTCGTCCGTGGGTGTCGATCACGGAGTACTGCACCGTCCGCCCGCGGGTGAACGCATAAGACACCGCGTGCAATTCACCGGTGCGGGGATCGGCGTGCGGATGGGCAGTGTAGCCACCGAACAGAGTGCCGTCGAAGTCGCATGTCCCGAGGGTGTCCAGCTCGTCGGTAAGCCGGTAGTTCGCGCCGCCCCCCTCGACCAGTGCCAGCGTTTGTCCGGCGTGCATCAGCACATTGGTGTTGGGGCCAACCGACAGCATTCCGGCCCGCGGGTCCAGTCCGGTGGGTGCCGGCTCCCCCAGCACATCGCATACCCGCGCGGTGCGCACCCAGCGGTTGCGGTACCAGCAGGCCTTCCCGTCGCGCAGCGCCACCCCGTGCACCATTCCGTCGCCGGAGAACCAGTGATAGGTGGCGGGATCGACCTCCGCGACGGGGTTGGGGCCGTTGCGCAGATAGCGCCCGTCGAGGTGCTTCGGGATGTGGCCGGTGACCTCCAGATCGGTCGCGGTCACCTCGGCGCCCACCGGCGCCAGGAAACCCTCGAGATACGGATTCCGGGACCGGGTGGTCTGCGCAGAGGTCATCGCTGAGCTCCTATAACATTGTTATTTCGCTGTTATTGGCAACCTACGCCCCCGATGAGAAGATGACAAGGATGACTTCGCAGACTCAGCGCAGCGTTCGTGACGAGATGGTGCACGCCGCCGTCGGCCTGCTCGACGAGCAGGGGCCCGACGCGCTGCAGACCCGAAGGGTGGCCGGCGCGGCCGGGACCTCGACGATGGCGGTGTACACCCACTTCGGCGGGATGCGGGGCCTGATCGCCGAGGTCGCCCAGGAGGGCCTGCGGCAGTTCGACGCCGCGCTGTCGGTACCCCGGACCGACGACCCGGTGGCCGATCTGTTCGCCACCGCCGCGGCCTATCGGCGATACGCCATCGAGCGCCCCCACATGTACCGACTGATGTTCGGCAGCACCAGCGCGCACGGCATCAACGCACCCGCGGGCAACATCTTGACCCTGACGGTCGCCGAGATCGAGCAGCACATCCCCAGCTTCGCGCACGTGGTACGCGCGGTGCAGCGGTCCGTACAGGCGGGACGAATCACCGTGTGCTCGGGCGCAGACGACAGGACCCTGGTGGCCACGGCCGCCCAGTTCTGGGCGCTGGTGCACGGGTTCGTGATGCTGGAACTGGCCGGGCACTACGGCGACGACGGCGCTGCCGTCGCACAGGTGCTCGGCTCGATGGAATCGAAATTTCTTGTTGCTTTGGGGGATTCACCCGAGCGGGTTGCCCAGTCGCAGCGCTCGGCGGCGCGCGCGGGCTGAGCACACGAAGACCCCCGGAACCTGCCCTGGGCGGTTCCGGGGGTCTTCGCGAAATGAACTACTTGACGGTGACGGTGGCGCCGGCGGCCTCCAGCTTGGCCTTGGCCTCCTCGGCGGCCTCCTTGGCGACCTTCTCCAGCAGCGGCTTGGGCGCGCCGTCGACCAGGTCCTTGGCCTCCTTGAGGCCCAGGCCGGACACGATCTCCCGGACGACCTTGATGACGCCGATCTTCTTTTCGCCGGCGGCCTCGAGGATGACGTCGAACTCGGACTGCTCCTCGGCGGCCTCTGCGGGCGCGCCACCGGCGGCCGGGCCGGCCGCGGCGACGGCGACCGGCGCGGCCGCGGTGACCTCGAAGGTCTCCTCGAACTTCTTGACGAAGTCGGAGAGCTCCAAGAGGGTCATTTCCTTGAAGGCGTCGAGCAGGTCGTCGGTGGACATTTTCGCCATGGTGTGTGGGTCCTTCCTAATTTCGGCGGTTGGGGGTTATTCGGCTTCGGCCGGGGTTTCCGGGGCCTCGGTGGGTGTTTCCGAAGCTGGTTCTGGGGCGGCTTCCGCGGCGGGCTCCGCCGCGGCTGCCGGTTCCGCGGCGGCCGCGGGGCCTTCTGCGGCCTTCTTTTCCTGCAGGGCCGCGGCGAGGCGGGCGATCTGCGAGGCGGGGGCGTTGAACAGGCCGGCCGCCTTGGCGAGGTTGCCCTTCATCGCGCCGGCCAGCTTGGCCAGCAGCACCTCGCGCGACTCCAGGTCGGCGATGCGCTCGACCTCGGCGACCGTCAGCGCGCGGCCGTCCATGTAGCCGCCCTTGATGACCAGCGCCTTGTTGTCCTTGGCGAAGGTCTTGATGGCCTTGGCGGCGTCGACCGGCTCCCCGGTGACGAACGCGATGGCGGTGGGCCCGGCGAACAGCTCGTCGAGGCCTTCCACGCCCGCCTCGGACGCCGCCCGCTTGATCAGCGTGTTCTTGGCCACCGAGTAGGTGGCCGACCCGCTGAGCGACCGGCGCAGCTCGGCCAGGTTGGCCACGGTCAGACCGCGATACTCGGTGATCAGGGTCGCGGTCGCCTCCCTGAACTGCTCGGCGATGTCTGCAACGGCGGTGGCTTTGTCAGCCCTGGCCATGCGTACCTCCTGAAGTGAAAGCCATACGACGTGTCGTCTGCGATCACCGAAGGAACGGCTGGAAACGAAGTACGCCCCGGCGCAGGATGCGGCCGGGGCGTGAAGAAGACGCCGGCGCGTGCCGGCGCTGCTGCCTCGTCCTCCTGCGTGGGCCGCCGGGATGCTCCCGGACCTTCAACCGATTTCTCGGTGACCGACGGTCTTCGGTGGATCGGCCACCAGGATAGCCCGGCTAGACCCCTTCGACCAAAACGGCGGGCGTCGGGGTGGTCAGCCGAGGCTCGCCAGCCGGGCGGCGCCGACCAGCCCCGCGTCGCCGCCCAGTTCGGCGGGCAACACCCGCAGACCGGCCAGAAAGTCCAGCCTGGCGTACTCGGCCAGTTTCTCCCGCAACGGGTCGAAGAGCAGGCGCCCGGAGTTGGCCACGCCTCCCCCGATGACGACCACGTCGATGTCGCAGACGGCGCCGACCGAGGCGATCATCGCCGCCAACGCGGTGGCCCCCCGGCGAAACGCCCGTTGCGCCACCGGCTCCCCGCCTGCCGCGGCGGCGGCCAGGTCACGGGCGCCGCCGGGCGGCGGCGCGGCCCAACCGTTGGCCCGCGCCCAGCGCACCATCGACGGTCCCGACGCGATGGCCTCGACGCAGCCGCGGCCGCCGCACACGCAGGGCGGACCACCGTCCTCCACCACCACGTGCCCGACGTGACCGGCGTTGCCGGTGCGGCCGGTGTAGGGGACGCCGCCGAGCACCAGCCCGCCGCCCACCCCGGTGGACACCACCATGCCCAGCAGGAAGGCCGCGCCGCGACCCGCGCCGCGCCAGTGCTCCCCCAGCGCCATGCACAGGCCGTCGCCGGCCAGCCGCACGGGCACGCCCGGCACCGCGGCCGCCACCCGGTCGCGCAGCGGGAAGCCCTGCCAGCGGCCGATGTTGATGGGGCTGACGGTCCCGCCGTGCAGGTCGATGGGGCCGGCCGAGCCGATGCCGACGGCGCCGACCGCGCCGTCGGCCGCCCGCAGCGCGTCGGCGATCGTCGCGTCGACCGCCGCCCAGACCTGCTCGGCCGCACCACTGCTCGGCGTGGGCCGGACAACGGTGTGCACCAGCACGCCGTCGGGGTCGGCGAGGCCGGCGGCGATCTTGGTGCCGCCGATGTCCAGGCAGAGGGTGAGCGCGGTCATCAGTGGCGGTGGACGTTGTCGGGTTGGCGGGGGTCGCCGGGATGCTCGTAGCCCGGGGCGAGGCACACCAGTTCGGCCCGCCGCGCGTCCAGCCAGACGCGGAAGGCGCGTCGGCGCGCGGCGCCCCGCAGATGGTCGGCGATCGCCGGCCGCACGTCGTCCAGCGGCGGCCCGACCGGCGCCGGGGCGCGCCAGCCGTGCCGGTCGCGGCGCGGCTCGGCGAATCGCAGCGGGTTGCGGGCGTGATAGGCGGCCACCTCCTCGTCGGTGACGCACACCGCGGCGGTCACGTCGGCAAACAGCGCCCGCGCGCGGGGATCGGCCAGCACCGCCGCGGCGACGCTGCCCAGCTCCAGGCGGGCCGTCGCGTCGGGCAGCAGTTCGGCCTCGCCGGGCGCGCCCCGCCCCGTCAGGCCGCGCGCGTCGGCCTCGGCGGCGACCACCCGCTCGGTGACGATCAGTTGGGTCAGCCAGCGCCGGAGTTGACGCCCCTCCCCGGTGCCGCCGGGCGGCAACGCGGTCGCGCCGGGCCCGCCGCGCAGCCGCGCCTCGGCGGCGTCGACCTCGTCGACACCGACCGGGACCCCGGCAACCGTCGCGACCACGCTCATGTCACGGTCACCCGCACGGCCGGGGAGTAGAGCAGCCGGCCGGCGCAGCCGACCCGGATCAGCGCCCACCACTGGCCGGGCTCCAGCCAGGCCGGAGGGCGCACGTCGAAGCCGAGGTCCGCGGCGCCGTGGGCGGGCAGCACCGCGCCCACCGCGGCGGGACCCAGCCATTCCCACGTCCCCCACGGACTGATCAGGTGCGCTTCCAGCGCCAGGTCCGCCCCGGCGTGGCTGGCGACCCGGAGGGTCAGCGCCGCCGTATCGCCGGCGGTCACCTCGACGTCGCCCGGGCCTTCGAGGAGATAGAGCGGCTCCGCGCCGGCGGGCGCGCCGACCTCGATGACGCACACGTCCTCGACCACCTGCCGCCACGCGGCCGGGACCTCCGCCCCGGCGAGGCGAAGCTGGGCGCGGACCGGGTACAGGCCGGGCCCGGCGGTGGCGGGCACCGACACCGCCACGTCGGCCTCGCGGTAGTCGCCGCCGCGCAGCGTGAGGGGCAGCTCGTCGGGCTTCGCCGACCAGCCGTCCGGGCACACCAGCGTCACCGTTGCGGTCAGGGCGGCATCGCTGCAGTCGCTGGCCGCGGTGAGCCGCAGGGCGACCTCCTCGCCCGGTTCGGCGGCGGCCCGCGCGGGGTGCAGATGGGCGACGGCCGGCAGCCCGCCGAGCGGCGCGGGTCCCCGGTTGTGCAGCCAGTAGCGCGCGTAGAGCGGCTGGGCGGCTTCGGCGTGCGTGGCCGGCGCGCCGGCCGCCGTCACCGCCCGGGGCGCCTCGAACCGCGCCAGCACCGTGGCCACCCGATAGCCGTGCAGGTCGAGCGGGCGGTGGCCGTCGCGCGGGGTTTCGAGGAGATCGGCGTCGCGGAATCCGCTGACCTCGGCGACGTCGGAGCCGATCACCACGCCGGCCCCCGCCCCCGTCGTTTCCACCAGGCGCAGCGCCACCGCGCGCGGGTCGACCGGACGGGCGCTGCCCGCCGCGAGCGGGTTGCCGGCCGCCTTGAGGGCCGCCAGCTGCACACCACCTTCGGGCTCGACGCGCAACAGCGACCCGGACGGGGGCAACGCGCCCGCCGCACGCCCGCACACACACGCGAGCAGCGGGTGGGAGAACTGCGCGCTGCGGGCGGGGACGTCGGCGCGCCGCCAGTCGCCCGCGCCCGCGATCAGCGCGTAGTCGAAAACGTGGGTCCAGTGCTGGAGCTGGAAGTTCGAGCCGTCCGGGGCCGTGCGGCGCGGTTCGTCGATCCAGATGCCCGACGGCCAACCGGTGCAGGACCGCAGCAACGCGGTGTGCAGGGTGCCCTCGGTGTCGACGGCGAAGCTGGGCACCCCGCGGTTGAGGAGCGCGACGGTGCGGTCCTCGTGTTCGCCGCCGCCCGCCGGCGGCCGCTGGGTCACGACCACCTCCGCGTCACCCAGGTCCTCGGCCACCGACGCGATCGCGGCGGCCAGGCTTTCGTCGTCGCGGCCGGCGATCACCAGCACCGGCAGGGCCCGCACCGCGCGCAGGTCCGCGCCGGGCACCCACACCGCGGCCAACGGGGTCGCGGCCAGCACCCAAACCCTGGCCCGGCCGGTCGCCGCCAATTGGCGGTCGAGTTCCTCGCCGTACGCCGCGTCGGCGGCTGCCAGCACGGCCCGGGTGAAGGCGTTTCGGGCGGGCCCGCCCAGCGCGATGCGCACGTCAGGCAGGTTCGAATCGACCTCGAGGTGGCCGTAGCGCGGCTTGTCCGCGCCGCTGCATGTCGCCGTCACCCCGGCCCGGACCAGCGCGACCATCAGCCCTCGGGCCAGCGGCGCCGACACCGCCTCGTCCGGCGCCACCACCTCGGCCACCGAGACCGCCCGCACGGCTTGGCCGTCGGGCGAACCCACCCGGACACGCGCCGCCGACGAGAGGCCGAACCAGCCGTAGGCCGGGTTGTCCAGCGTCCACGGATCCTGGGCGGTGTCCACCGACTCGGGCCCCCCGCCGGGCGGGTGCAGCAGCGCGAAACCCCGCCCGATGACGGCGTCGCCGACCTCGCTGACCGGCATGGCGCCCGGCACCGGGCACGGCCACCGCAGCCGCACGAGGCGGTCAGCCCCGGTGAATTCGTCGATGGTGGTGCGGCAGTCCACCCGTGGGACGCCGCGCCACAGGGTCAGGGTTTGGGTGTAGCGCAGCAGCGCGCCGATCCGCCCGGTGACGACCAGCCGCTGCCCGAGCGGGCCGTGGTAGGCCCGCGCCCGGGCCGGGAAGGCCGACGAGCACACCACCGGCCCCTTGGGCAGCAGGTGCCACGGGCCCTCGGCCTGCGTCGGGTGCGCCGCGTATTCCTCGTAGACGGCCAGCTCGTTGCCCACCCGGCCGTCGGCGATCAGCTCGCGGCCGTCCTGCAGCAGGGACGCGACTCCCCCGCCACGCTGGGGGTCGACCTCGACGCGGTGATGCTCGTTGGCGATCGCCGAGCCGGGCAGCGGTTCCCAGCCGGCCGATTCGGCGCCGGGCACCAGGCGGTAGGCCCGCCAGCCCAACGACGGCACCTCGCGCGCCAACCAGGTCACCGACCGGCCGCCGTGCTCGACGTGTGCGGGCAGCTGGGTCCCGTCCGCGTCCAGCACCCGGACGCCCGCGCTCAGCGGCGGGTCGAGCCGGGCGGTGACGATGTCGGTGCGCCGCTGCGCAAGCGGGTTCCACACGACGACGTCGCCGCCGACCGCGCCGGACAGCAGCGCCAGTGCGGCGTCGCGGGTCGCGCGGCCCAGCTCCCACGCGTCGCGCCAGCCGGTCAGCAGGTCTAGGTAGACCTGGTCGGACTCCGAGCCGGTGATCCCGTCGTGGTGCGCGCCGTAGGCCAGTTGCACCCACGCCTTGGCCAGCGCCGCCTGCGGGTACTCGGCGCCGGCCAGCAGCCCGGCGAACACGGCGAACCGCTCGGCCTGAAGCACCGCGTTCTCCGCGGCCCGGTTGGCCTGTTTGGTGTCGATGTAGGACACGTCCTTGCCGGTGTAGATCGGGTTCATGTCGCGGGTCTGCGGCGACGGCGTCCGGCCGCCCTCGGCCAGTTCGGCGCGCACGGCCGCGAAGAACTCCCGTGGCAGCGCGCACACGAAGCGCGGCCAGGTGTAGCGCGAGGCCCAGTCGCGGTGGATGGCGGTGACCCACTTGTTCGGCGGCGTGTAGTCGGTGCCGACGGGCAGCAGCACGTTGCGCGTCAGCGCGACCTTCTTGAGCTGATCGAACAGCGCGAGGGTGGCGTCCTCGGCCTCCGCCAGCGAGGTGGACGAGTCCATCCACCAGCCCGCCGAGTAGTGCGCGGGCATGTAGTGGGTGAGCAGGCCGCGGCCCGACGGCGAGATCCACTCGAACTCGCTGCTGAACTGCATCCGCTCGACGTCCCCGCTCAGGGCCGGGCCCCACTGGTGGTGCGGGCCGCGGGCCCACGAGCTCGACGTCAGCCCGGCGTCGGCGGCCAGCCCGGGGAACTGCGGGTCGTGGCCGAACACGTCCAGCTGCCAGGCGGTGGCCGGGTCGGCGCCCAGCACGTCACGCTGGAAACCCATGCCGTGCACCAGGTTTCGAATCGTCGTTTCCGGGCTGGTCAGGTTGGTGTTGGGTTCGTTGTAGGTGCCGCCCATCACCTCGACGCGGCCCTGCGCGATGAAGCGGCGCAGGTCGGCGCGGTCCTCCGGGCGGGTGTCCCAGTAGGGCTTGAGGTAGTCGACCTCGGCCAGCACGAACTTGTACTCGGGTTCGCGACGGGCCATTTCCAGGTGCGCGTGCACCAGCTCGAACCCGTTGGTCTGCCGGGCGCGGCCCGGCGGGTCCTCGGTCCATTCGCTGGTGTAGGCGCCCTGGGTGTTCCACCAGACCGGGTCGTAGTGGAAGTGGCTGACCATGAACATGGTCCAGCCGGGCTCGGCCACGACGAACTCGAACGGCTCGGCGGCGCCGGCGGCCAGCACCCGCGCCGCGCGCCGCTGCCCGACGACCGGGTGGTCCACCCGGACGGGGACCTCGACGACGTCCTCGCCGCACCCGGCGACCGCCTCCCCGCGCAGACCGTCCCCTTCGACGCGGACCGGCGTCGGCTCGCATGCTCCGGCGACGACGACGCGGGCGACCTGCAACGGCGCGTCCGGCGGCCCGACGAAAAGCTGCGTCGAGTCCGCCGAAACCAGCTGCATGCCCGCACTTTACGGCGCGGGGGACCTAATATCCGAGAATGCCCGCTCTTGCCCGGCCCGTGGCCGACGAACGTAGCGCACTGCGCGAATTCCTGCAGTTTCACCAGAGTGCCTACTTCGCCGTCAGCTACGGCCTCACCGACGAACAGGCGCGGTCCGCCCCGTCGGTCAGCGCCCTGTCGATCGGCGGCCTGGTCAAGCACGCCACCGGCATGCAGCGCAGCTGGATGGCGCGGGTCGCGGCCGCGCCGGGCGCCCCGCCGAAGGACCCCCGGCCGTTCGAGCAGATCACCAAGGAGTTCGCGGACCAGCACGTGATGCGGCCCGACGAGACGCTGGACGGGCTGCTGCGGGCGTTCGCCGAACAGAACGCGACGACGCTGCGGCTGGCCGAGACCGCGGACCTCGACGCCGCGGTGCCGGTGCCGAAGGACATCCCCTGGTTTCCCAAGGATCAGGAGGCCTGGTCGGTGCGCTGGGTGATCCTGCACGTCATCAACGAGCTGGCCCGGCACGCCGGGCACGCCGACATCATCCGCGAAACCATCGACGGCGCCACCATGTACGAGCTGATCGCGGGGCTCGAGGGCTGGGCGATCGAGGGCTGGGTGCAGCCCTGGAGCCCGGGGGCGAGATCCTGACCGCCGAACCGTCGCCCAACGTGCATTCAGGGCGAAATCCGGCCCGATTTTTCGCCGTGGATGCACACTCGGCGGTCTTCAGTCGCCGGTGACCGCGGCCACAGCGAGTTGGGACTTGACACCCCAGATTTGGCAGACTGCTTTAGATGAGCTCCGCCAAGCATCGAGAGGTGGCCCGACTGGACCGGGTGCCGCTGCCGGTCGAGGCGGCCCGGGTGGCCGTCACCGGTTGGCAGGTCACCCGCACCGCCGCTCGTGTCGTCACCAAGCTGCCGGGCCGGGGCCCGTGGCAGCAGAAGGTGATCAAGCAGCTCCCGCAGACCTTCGCCGACCTCGGCCCGACGTACGTGAAATTCGGGCAGATCATCGCCTCGAGCCCCGGGGCGTTCGGCGAATCGCTGTCCCGCGAGTTCCGCGGCCTGCTCGACCGGGTGCCGCCCGCCGACACCGACGAGGTGCACAAGCTCTTCGTCGAGGAGCTCGGCGGCGACCCGGCCGAGCTGTTCGCCAAGTGGGAAGAGGAGCCGTTCGCGTCGGCGTCCATCGCCCAGGTGCACTACGCGACCCTGCACACCGGTGAAGAGGTGGTCGTCAAGATTCAGCGCCCGGGCATCCGCCGCCGGGTGGCCGCCGACCTGCAGATCCTCAAGCGCTTCGCCCAGGCCGTCGAGCTGGCCAAGCTGGGTCGCCGGCTCTCGGCGCAGGACGTGGTCGCGGACTTCTCCGACAACCTGGCCGAGGAGCTGAACTTCCGGCTCGAGGCGCAGTCGATGGAGGCCTGGGTATCGCACCTGCACGCCTCCCCGCTGGGCCGCAACATCCGGGTGCCGCAGGTGTTCTGGGACTTCACCAGCGACCGGGTGCTGACGATGGAACGGGTGCACGGCATCCGCATCGACGACGTCGCCGCCATCCGCAAGGCCGGCTTCGACGGCACCGAGCTGGTCAAGGCGCTGCTGTTCTCGCTGTTCGAGGGCGGGCTGCGGCACGGGCTCTTCCACGGCGACCTGCACGCCGGCAACCTCTATGTCGACGATCAGGGCCGCATCGTGTTCTTCGACTTCGGGATCATGGGCCGCATCGACCCGCGCACCCGCTGGCTGCTGCGCGAGCTGGTGTACGCGCTGCTGGTCAAGAAGGACCACGCCGCGGCGGGCAAGATCGTGGTGCTGATGGGCGCCGTGGGCACCGTGAAGCCCGAGGCCCAGGCCGCCAAGGACCTGGAGCGCTTCGCCACGCCGCTGACCATGCAGACGCTGGGCGACATGTCCTATGCCGACATCGGGCGGCAGCTGTCGGCCCTGGCCGACGCCTACGACGTCAAGCTGCCCCGCGAGCTGGTGCTGATCGGCAAGCAGTTCCTCTACGTCGAGCGGTACATGAAATTGCTCGCCCCCAAATGGCAGATGATGTCCGACCCGCAACTGACCGGCTACTTCGCCAACTTCATGGTCGAGGTCAGCCGCGAGTACGAATCCGACATCGAGGTCTGATGCAGGTTCGCACCGGCAACGCCATATCCGGCGACCTCAAGCTCTACTACGAGGACATGGGCGACATCGATCACCCGCCCGTGCTGCTCATCATGGGGCTGGGCGCCCAGCTGCTGCTGTGGCGCACGGCGTTCTGCGAACAGTTGGTCGGCCATGGGCTGCGCGTCATCCGCTACGACAACCGCGACGTCGGCCTGTCGAGCAAGACCCAGCACCGCAGCTCGGGGCAGCCGCTGGTGACCCGGTTGGTGCGCTCCTGGCTGGGTCTGCCCAGCCCAGCGGCGTACACGCTCGAGGACATGGCCGACGACGCCGCGGCCGTGCTGGATCATCTCGGCATCGCGGACGCGCACATCGTGGGCGCGTCGATGGGCGGCATGATCGCCCAGATCTTCGCCGGACGGTTCCGCCACCGGACGAAAACGCTGGCCGTCATCTTCTCCAGCAACAATTCGGCTTTCCTGCCGCCGCCGGCCCCGCGCGCGTTGCTGGCGCTCCTGAAGGGCCCGCCGCCGGGTTCGCCGCGCGAGGTGATCATCGACAACGCGGTGCGTGTCGGCAACATCATCGGCAGCCCGCGCTACCGGGTGCCCGAAGAGCAGGCCCGCGCCGAGGCCGCGGAGGGCTACGACCGCAACTACTACCCGCAGGGCGTCGCGAGGCATTTCGGCGCGGTGCTGGGCAGCGGCAGCCTGCGTCGGTACAACCGCCGGACCGCCGCCCCCACCGTGGTCATCCACGGCCGGGCGGACAAGCTGATGCGGCCCTTCGGCGGCCGCGCGGTGGCCCGGGCCATCGACGGCGCTCGATTGGTTTTATTCGACGGGATGGGACATGATCTGCCACAACAGTTGTGGGACCAGGTGATCGGTGTGCTGACGAGCAACTTCGCCGAAGCGAACTGAGCAAAAAACACTCGGAAGAAACGCTTCCCCTGCGGTCTCAGTCCGGATCGCAGGGTTGTACGGTTGTCAAAGGAGGTGGGTTCACCAATGGCCAAGCTGAAGCCGTATTACGAAGAGTCGCAGGCAACCTACGACATTTCAGACGACTTCTTCGCGCTGTTCCTCGACCCCAACATGGTTTACACCTGCGCCTACTACAAGAACGACGACATGACGCTGGAAGAGGCGCAGCTCGCCAAGCTCGATCTGGCGCTGGGCAAGCTCGATCTCGAGCCGGGAATGACGGTGCTGGACGTCGGCTGCGGCTGGGGCGGGGCGGTGGTCCGGGCGGTCGAGCAATACGACGTGAACGTCATCGGCATCACGCTCAGCCGCAACCACTACGCGCGCACCAAGGAGCGGCTGGCCGCGATCCCTACGAAGCGCCGGGTCGAGGCCCGGTTGCAGGGCTGGGAGGAGTTCGACGAGCAGGTCGACCGGATCATGAGCTTCGAGGCCTTCGACGCGTTCAAGAAGGAACGCTGGCCGGCGTTCTGGGATTGGGCCTACAAGACCCTGCCCGATGACAGCCGAATGCTGATGCACAGCATCTTCACCTATCCGCAGTCGGAGTGGAAAAAGCGCGGCGTTCAGATCACCATGTCGGACCTGCGTTTCTTCCACTTCCTCGGCAAGGAAATCTTTCCCGGCGGGCAGATGTGCGGCGAACCCGACATCGTCGACAATGCGCAAGCCAGCGGTTTCTCGGTCGAGCAGATTCAATATCTGCAGCCGCATTACGCGCGGACCCTCGATACGTGGGCGGCCAATCTGGAGGCCAATCGCGAACGCGCAATCGCCGTCCAGTCCCAAGAGGTGTACGACCGCTTCATGCGCTACCTGACCGGCTGCGCGGACCTGTTCCGCAAGGGCATCTCGAACGTCGCGCAGTACACCCTCACCAAATAGCGACCGCGCCTGACGGGGGTGGGGCTGGACAAGTTGGGTATCGTTGCACGTCAAACCCGCCGAGCAGTGCGTGGGTAATCGGCAGCGAACTCCATCGGAGCAGAACAGGACGAAAATGGCTGATCAAGCGGCTAGCCCGACGAAGATCCGGACGGCTCCCGAGGACATCCAGGCGCACTACGACGTATCCGACGACTTTTTCGCCCTGTTCCAGGACCCCACCCGGATCTACAGCTGCGCCTACTTCGAGCGTGAGGATATGACGCTGGAAGAGGCGCAATACGCCAAGATCGACCTGAACCTCGACAAACTGGACCTCCAGCCCGGCATGACGCTGCTGGACATCGGCTGCGGCTGGGGGACCACGATGAAGCGCGCAGTCGAGCGGTTCGACGTCAATGTGATCGGCCTGACGCTGTCCAAGAACCAGCACGCCCGCTGCGAGCAGGTGTTGGCCTCGATCGACACCAGCCGCTCGTGTGAGGTGCGGCTGCAGAACTGGGAGGACTTCAGCGAACCGGTCGACCGGATCGTGTCGATCGAGGCCTTCGAGCACTTCGGGCACGAGAACTACGACGACTTCTTCAAGCGGACGTTCGACATCATGCCCGACGACGGCCGGATGACCGTCCAGAGCAGCGTGAGCTACCACCCCTTGGAGATGGCGGCCCGCGGGAAGAAGCTGACGTTCGAGACGGCCCGGTTCATCAAGTTCATCGTCACCGAGATCTTCCCGGGCGGCCGCCTGCCGTCCACCCAGATGATGGTCGACCACGGCGAGAAGGCGGGTTTCGTTGTGCCCGAACCCCTTTCGCTACGTCCGCACTACATCAAGACGCTGCACATCTGGGGCGACAACCTGGAGGCCAACAAAGACAGGGCCATCGAGGTCACCTCCGAAGAGGTCTACAACCGCTACGTGAAGTATCTGCGCGGCTGTGAGCACTACTTCACCGACGAGATGCTCGACGTCAGCCTGGTGACCTACCTGAAGCCGGGAGCGGCCAAGTAGTTCGGTCCTGACCGGGTCCGCGTTGTCGGATCCCTCGCGCGCCGTTCGTCAAAGAGGTAGAGAGTGAAACAGCCGGTTTCGCTCGCTACCCGGAGGTGACGACAGATGCAGTACTTCGCGTTGTTGATCAGCAAGGAGCAAGACCGCACGCCCGACGATGCGGCCGCCGCGATGGCCGCGTTCGAGAGCTTCCATGCCAAAGCCGGCGCGGCGATCCGGGCCGGTGACGCGCTGACACCCGCCGCAACGGTCATCACCGGCGGCCCCGACGCGCCGATCACCACCGACGGCCCGTTCGCCGAGTCGGCCGAGATCGCCTGCGGCTACTACGTGTTCGAAGCGGAGAATCTGGACGAGGCGCTGGCGCTGGCCCGCGACATCCCGGTCGCGGGGTTCGGGGCGGTGGAGGTGTGGCCGGTGGTGCACTCGATCGAACCGTCCCGCAAGCTCACCGGGAACGACTGGCTGGCGCTGCTGCTCGAACCACCCGCGTCGGCGCACACCCCGGGCACCCCCGAGTGGGAGGCCGTGGCGGCCAAGCACGCCGATCTGCACGCGGCCGCGGGCGATCACATCATCGGCGGGGCCGCTCTGCACGACCGCTCCACCGCCACGACCGTGCGGGTGCGCGACGGTGAGGCCCTCATCACCGACGGGCCGTACGCGGAAGGCGCCGAGATCGCCACCGGGATCTACTTCCTGGCCGCCACCGACCGGGACGAGGCCGTCAAGCTGGCCTCGATGATCCCCGCGTCGACCGTGCAGGTGCGGCAGCTGGCCGGGGTCTCGGGACTCTAAAGCTCCCGCGATGGCCGACCTGGACGGCGTCCTCGGCGATGGTGAGGTCGCCGGACCACCGCGCGAGCGCGGCGACGGCGGGCCCCCATTCCCGCCGGAAAACGCCGTCCAGG